>PMBZ01000098.1 GCA_003153975.1 Hyphomicrobiales bacterium | reverse complement strand
AAGGCAGCCTTCAAAGGACGCTTACCCTCCAGCGAAATAGCGAACTTATCCAACACTTCGCTTGATTGCTATGTCCGCTGTCCAAGGCAGTGCTGTCCTCGAAATTGACGACTTGCGAGGGCTCCCCGATAGGCGCCTGCATGTCTGCAATCTCGGCTTGGCGGCGGTGTCCGTCCTGCCTGCCGTCGCACCCCTCGATGTCGGCTCAGGGTCATGTGCGGTTGATGGGCGGTCAAGATGCGGTTCCCGCTAACCCACTATATATGGTGGTTGCCACACTCGCACCTTGAGCAGCAGGTGTAGGCCAATTCCGGAAGTTTTTCGTTGGCTGGTAGCGTCCATGATCCTGGCTCGAATTCTTTCCCTGATGGCGGATTACTAACAAGGTAACTTGAAGGCTGGACGGCCGCTCCTGGTTCCATCAGCAGACGGTGTCCCCCAATCGCCTTGGGGATCAGGCGTGCTTCGCAGGAGGCCAAGTTCTTGTGCATTGGTCTCCAAGGTCCATCTGGACTTGCACATAGGTCACCGGCGTAGGTGGCAGCGGACATTATACCGCTGGGATTCTATCGAATCTATTTTGGCGCCCGCGATGTACCTTCATCGGTAAGGCATTAGCCATACGGCGCAGCGGCCACACCGTTGCGACATTGTGATACAGTCCCGGCTTTGCGGCCAAGTAACTGTTGCGATCACCCCTCCTTCGTGTTGAGTGTGAAATGGGGGATAGTAATGCGTGTTAACCGGTGGGTGAATTTACTGGCGCTGCTTGGTGTGCTTTTGCACGCAGGGCTTGTGGTGCGCCATAATCACACCGTACTAACGGCTATATTGCAACAAGACCTGCCGTTTTCTTACGGCATCATATGCCAGGCTCCCGCCAGCGGCCAGTCTGGTAACCAGCCTTCGGAGCACTCATCCCCTCTAAAGAAAACTTCTATCTGCCCCATTTGCTTCGGGGCAGTGCCGGGAGCAGCGCTGGCAGGTCCAGTTGCGCTTGAGTTCGCGCTGCCTGCTCCGTGCGCATTGCCGCCGAAGATAGCGGCCGCCACTGCGGTGACGCCTCAATTCCGGGCCGTGCTCCCGCCAAGCCGGGCTCCACCTGCAACTGTCTGACTGACCGGTTCCTCATCTGCCAGCCCAGTCTCTTCGCCGTGCCGGTCTCGCACCGGTCCTTGAGAACGGCTGCGCCGCAACTGTAACCCGGCTGTTTGCCAGCCCGCACAAACTGGTTCGCTATGAAAGCTTTGTCCCCGCTAACCCGGCGGCCGAAGACGCTATCCTTGCGACTTCGCGCAGCCCTCGTCTCCTCCTGCAGCATTATCGCCCTCGCCATGCCAGGCGGTGCCGACGCTCAATCCCCGCAGCCGCAAAACGCCAACCCGCCTTCCGCAGGCGCCCAGGCACCGGCAGAGGTCAAGATCAGCCCCATTGACGTGAACGCCGCCAAGGCCCGCAAGCCGAAAAAGAAGCAAATCGCCACAACGCCGGCAGCCGTTCCGCAGCCCGCCGAACAACTCCTGCCGATGCCGCCCGCCGCGGATCAGGGCAGGACGCCGCTCGGACACCTCACCGCAGCCACGCCCATCGCGGGCACTGCCGTTCAGCGCGAGCTGCTTGAGGACATGCGGCCCGCCGATATGCAGCGCGAGCTACTCCCGCAGATCCCCGGCGTCAGCATGGTTCGCAACATGCGCATCCCCATCGGCGGCAAGGCCTACACCAACGACCTGATGGACGGCTACGCGATGAAATCGGCCACGCTTGGCAACACGGGTTTCCTCGATGAGGTCAATACGGCCGACATCGAAACCATTGAGGTGACACGCGGCCCCGGCTCGGTGCTGTATAGCTCGAAGGCGATCGGGGGCACCATCAACGTCATCACCCGCGATCCGCCGTTGACGCCCGAAGCCGGCGTATGGGGCGATGTGGGCTCTTACGGCCTGCAGCGCCTGGGGGCGCGCGCGGCCGGCTCCTCGGAGGACGGCACCGCGGGCATATCGATCAACGCCAGTTCCTTGCAGGACGAAGGCTGGCGCGACCGCTCTGCGCGCGATAACCAATCGATCAGCGGTAAGGCTGTGTTGAAGCCCGATGCCGACACCAAAATCACGTTCCGCTCGGAATATGTGGACTGGTACAAGGAGTATCCTGGCAATCTGACAGACGCGCAGTTCGACCAGAATTGGCGTCAGGCGGGGTTGAAGAACCTCTACGAGGACTACTCGTTCTCCACCAACATGATGGATGTGAAACGCCGTGTCGGTTCAAGCGGCGAGCTGACCTTGGCGTGGGTAAACCACAAGCAATGGGGCACGAACGCCTGCCCTTCCGGATGTTCAAGCCCAATCGCAAGCATGCGGCAGGTCGAAACGGACTATGACGACGACAATCTCCGCGCCATCTACCGGCAGGATTTCGATTTTCTGAAATCGCGGCTCTATTTCGGCGTAGATACTTATCTCTCCACGAAAAACGACGACACATACGCGCGCACAGGGTTTGTCAGGGGCGCGCTGAAAAGCTCCTACTCCATCGACGAAACGAACGTCGCACCGCTTGCGCAGTACGAGTTCTCGCCGCTGGAGCGGTTGCGTTTCACCCTGGGCGTGCGCCAGGAGAACTACACGCTCGATGTGAACGACCTGATGCCCACCAACAAGGATGGCTCCAAGTCCTATGAGGCAGTGGTCCGCAAGGGAGGCGTGACCTACGAGTTTGCGAGAAATCACTTTATCTGGGGCAACATCGGCGAAGGCTTCTACGTTCCAAGCACCGACACGACCGTAAGCGGCATCAACGCACACGACCTGCCCCCGGAAACGTCCATTACCTACAGTGCGGGCATTCGAGGCACGCTACAGGAACAGCGGATCGCCTACGACACCGGCATTTACCGTACCGCCGTCAGCAATATGGGCATTGCGATGCCATGTCCCCCTGGCGGCAAGAGCCCGCAATGTCCGGACAGCGCCACTCCCACCGACACCTATTCCGTCGCAGCGGGCAAGCTGCAATTCGAGGGCCTCGAGTCAAGTGTCTCCTGGCGTCCAGTGGATCTGTTCAAGATCGGCGCGTCGCATACTTACGCGCTAAACTCGTTCGTCGAGTACAAGGACGGCAGCGGCAACTATGCCGGCAAGGCCTACTACTACAGCCCTGAGCATCATCTAAACGCGCGGGTGACGTTCTACCCGCTGGAGCGCATCAGCCTGGAGCTGGAGGCGGACTACATCAGCCGCTATTTCACCGACTTCGCGAACACCGACACCTATCAGCGTCCGGTGATCTTTAACATGCGCACAGCCTACAAGCTGGACGAGGGCGTGAAGCTTTGGGCGCATGCCTACAACCTCTTCGACACAAAGTATGCCGAGCGCGTGGGCCTCGACACGAAGGGGGGGCATACCTACAGCGAGGGGTATCACCCGCTTACGGTCCGCGCTGGCATCGCATTAAACTGGTGAGGGCGCGATGAAAACGTTTATGAAATTACTCGCCAGCCTCGTGCTGGCGCTCTCCTGGGCGGGCATGGCCCGCGCTGCAGAGAAAATTGCGGTGCTATCCACATCCTTTGTGCTCGAACGCAAGTTCTCGCTCCTAGAGGAGAACGCCCGCCGGCAGGGACTCGAACTGGTTTGGGCGCATGTGGACCGTGCGGGTGAGGCCGGAGTGCAGCGCGTTCTCGACGGCGCGCGGCTGGTCATCGTCGATGCGCCGCGGACGGAGGATAAGGCACAAATAGAACAGGTGGCCGGCAAGCGCCTGCGCGATGCCGCCGTCCCCGTGCTGCACATCAGCGTCTTCAACGTTCCCGCCCGCTATAGTCAGGCGAATCTGGAGCCCGCCGTGGCGCAGAGGCTGTACGAGTATTACGTTGGCGGCACGGCGGTGAACCACGAAAGGCTGATGCAGTTCTTGAAGGTCTGGCTTGCCGGAGGCGACACTGCTGCCGTGGAGCCGGCCGAAGCGCTGCCAAACGGCGGGATCTACCATCCCGCACACGCCCGCATCTTCGATAACCTGCCCGATTACCTCACATGGTGGGAAGCGCATGCCGGGGGGCCGTGGAAGGGCCGGCCGGTGATCGCCATGGAGATGTCGTCGTCCTACATCTCCGACGGCCAGACGCGCAAACTCGACGAAACGGCCGCCGCCATCGAGAAACGCGGCGCGCTGCCGCTCCTATTCTACCGGAAGGCCCGCGTGTCGCGCGCGCCTTCCGAAGCGGCGCCGCCAGCCGATGCGCAGGGAGAGCGCCGCCGCGGAAGCATGGAAGGCGGGGGTCCTGAAGGCCGGCCGTCTGGCGGGCAGCGGGCTGCGGAAAGTGCGGCTCCGGTTGATGCTCAAACCGGAGAGCGCCGGAGCAATCCACCCGCCGAAGCTCGTGCCGAAAGCGGACGCCCCGAGGGACGCCCCTCCGGCAGGCCGCAGACAGCCGAAAGCGCCACTCCGGCGGATACTCAGGCCGGGGAGCGCCCAAGCGGTCCGCCTGCCGGGGTGCGTGCCGAAGGTGGGCGGCCCGAAGGGCGCCCATCAGGCAGGCCGCAGGCAGCGGAAGCGCGGCCGGGCGGCGCGCCGTCTGGACGTCCGCAAAGCGGCAGCGGCGCCGGGGCACGGGATGCTGCTTTTCCGCAGGCCGGTTTCCCCAACCCGAAAAACTTGCCGCCAAAGGATTTGGACGAGCCGCTGCTTATGCTGGACGGCAAGCTTCTGCCCAATGTGCTGCTGGTCAACACCTTCATTGGCAGCGGCCCGGACAGGCGCAAAGCCTGGCACCAGGCGATAAGTATCCCCGTCATCAATACGCTCAGCTACCGCCACGGAGACCGCGCGGCCTATATGAAGGACACCGCCGGCGTGAACAGCTTCATGCTGCCGTTCACGCTCACCATGTCCGAATACATCGGCATGCAGGACCCGGTGATGCTCTACACCAACGAGAGTGGCGAGCTGCGCGCCATCCCCGAGCAGATGGACATGCTGATGGCCAAGGCCGTCAATCTCGCCCGGCTGCAGACGGGCGCCAATGCGGACAAGCGCGTGGCGCTCCTGTTCTGGAACAGCCCTCCAGGCGAGAAGAACTTCAGCGCCTCCCACATGAACGTGCCCCGCTCCATTGAGCTGCTGATTAAGCGGCTGCGGGCGGAGGGCTACGCCTTCGATCAGGCCGGCGAAGAGCAAATCACGGCCGCGGCGGCGCAGATGCTGCGCCCGTCCTACCGCCATGGCGGCGTGCCGGAGCTTATGCGCACACCGCACTGGGATTTCGTGCCGCTCACCGAATACCGCGCCTGGTACGCCGGCCTCCCGGAGAGCGTGCGCGCCAATGTGGAGAAATATTGGGGCGCACCGGAAAAGAGCGCTTGGTTCGCACAGCGGGACGGCGTTCAGGGCTTCGTGGTGCCGCGCATGCGTCTCGGCAATCTCGTGGTCATGCCGCAGCCCGCACGCGGCGAAATGGCGGAGGAAGAGGACGAGAAGAAGCTCTTCCACGATGTGAAGGTGCCGCTCTCGCACAGCTACATGGCGGCTTATCTCTGGATACGCCAGCAGTTCGCCGCCAGCGCCATCGTGCATTTCGGCACGCATGGCAGCCAGGAATGGACGCCGGGCAAGGAGCGCGGACTCTGGGCCTACGACTATCCCAACCTCCTCGTTGGCGATGTGCCGGTCGTCTACCCCTATATCGTGGACAACATCAGCGAGGCGATCCACGTCAAGCGGCGCGGGCGCGGCGTTATCGTGAGCCACCAGACACCGGCTCTCGCGCCCGCAGGGCTGTCTGACGATTTCGTGCGTATCAACGACCTGATCCGCGAATACCAGTCGCTCGATGACGGCCCGGTGAAGACGCGTGACCGCGCGGCGATCGTCGAGCAGGTTGTGCGGATGAACATCCACCAAGACCTGAAGCGCGATCCCGCAAATTTGGACCGCGATTTCGAGGCGCTACTGCGCGAGGTGGAAAACTACCTAGACGATCTCGGCGCTGCGATGCAGCCGCTCGGGTTGCATACGCTGGGCCAGGATGCCGAGCAGGCGCATTCCATTAGCACGGTCATGCAGATGCTCGGCCAGCCGCTCTACGAAGCAACCGGCGTGAAGAATGCCGGCGCGGCTTTCCGGGGCGATTACCGGCAGGTGCAGCAGAGCGCGCCCTACCGCTTCGTACAGGAGTGGGTGTTCTCAGACCGCGCGCTTACGGAGCAGCCGGACGAGCGCCTGCGCGCGCTGGCCGAGAAGGGGCGGAAATACGCCACGGACCTGCGCGCGGATTGGGAGACCAAGGCGGTAAGCCTGGGCCTCGCCGCTCGCTGGGTCGATCCGTCATACGGCGGCGATCCCGTCCGCAATCCGGACGCGCTGCCCACGGGCCGGAACATGTACGGCTTCGATCCGTCGCGCATTCCCACCCGCTCCTCCTACGAAGCCGGCCGCGAAGCCATCGAGCAGCTCATTGCCTCGCATAAAGAGGCCAAGGGCAAATTCCCGGAGAAGCTCGCCTTTACGATGTGGAGCACCGAGACCATGCGCCATCTCGGCATGCTCGAAGGGCAGATCCTGGCGGCAATGGGTGTGCGCCCTGTGTGGGACGAGGGCGGGCGCGTGACCGGCGTGGAGGTCATCCCGCAAAAGGAGCTGGGGCGGCCACGCATCGACCCAGTGATCTCGTTAACGGGCCTCTACCGCGATCAGTTCCCCAACGTCATGGAGCGCTTGAACGAGGCTATCGTCATGGTGGCGGCGCTGGACGAGGCGGTGGACGTCAACCGCGTGCGCGCCAACAGCCTGCGCATCCAGGCTCATCTGGAAAGCAAAGGCGTTACGACTGAAGCCGCCCGCAATTTCGCGCTCACCCGCATCTTCGGCAACGAAAGCGGCAATTACGGCACGAACCTGCCCAAGGCCACACTCGCCTCGGACAAGTGGGACGAGAAGGATGGCAAGCTGGCGAACGTCTATCTGACGCGCATGTCCTGGGGCTATGGCCCGGATGTTAGCCAGTGGAGCCAGAAGCTCACCGGCGCGGACGGCCAGAAGATCAACATCTACGCCGAGCAATTGCGCGGCACGGATGCGGCGGTGTTCTCGCGGTCGTCAAATCTCAAAGGGCTGCTCGACCGCGATCACCCGTTCGAATATCTCGGCGGTATCTCGCTGGCCGTGCGCCAACTCGATGGGGCCGCTCCGCAGCTTTACATCTCCAACCTGCGCGACCCGGCCCGCTCGAAGCTGGAGACGGCGGAGAAGTTCCTCGCCACCGAGCTGCGCGCCGTCTACCAGCACCCCCGCTGGATGGCCGAAATGCAGAAGGAGGGCTATGCCGGCACGCTCCAGATGCTCAACACGGTCAATAACTTCTGGGGCTGGCAGGCGATGGACCGCAATGTGGTCCGCGACGATCAGTGGCAGGAGTTCCACGAGAGCTATGTGAAGGACCGCTACAAGCTGGGCCTGCGCGAGTGGTTCGAGAAGTCGAATCCCACCGCGCTCGCGCAGATCGCGGAGCGCATGCTGGAAGCAATCCGCAAGGACTACTGGCACGCCGATGAGCAGACGCGGCGCGAACTGGTGCAGCTCTACCAAGAGCTGGCCAAGCGCCACGATGTGCATACGGCGAACGAGACCCTCAAAACCTATGTGTCAGATCAGGCGAAAGGTTTCGGCCTCGATGCGCCCGTGAAGACGGCGGCCGCCGCGCCCCCGGCGCCGGCGGAACCGCAACCGGAAGCGCCCGCAAAGCCATCGCAGCCGGTGAAGGGCCAGGAACTTGCCGAGGTCAAGAAGGACCAGCCGCTTGCCGGCCTCATCTGGTCTTACGCCTGGGTGCTGCTGGCGGTCGTTCTCGCCGGTGCGGTCTGGCAAGCGCTCCAATACTGGCGCACACGCAACCTTATTCGGAAAGCAGAGACGCAATGAACACGCTTGAAGCCTTTCTCCATGAAATATCGAAGTTCTTCCTGGCGCCGGTGCTGGTGGTCCTCAGCCTCATGTTCCTGCTGTCGCTGTTCTATTTTGGCGCGCTGCTGTTCGAGCTGCTGCTGCGCGGCGCGGGGGGCAGGGGCGTGCGGGCGCTGACACGCTATGTGCAGAACAATCCGTCCGCCAATCAGGAGGCGCTGGAGCTGCATCTCCTGAAGCTGATCGAGCCGTTGCGCATCACTAGCCGCGTCGCCCCCATGCTGGGACTGGTGGCGACCATGATCCCCATGGGGCCGGCACTCGTTGCCGTTTCCTCGGGCAATACGCAGGGGATCGCCTCAAATCTGGTGGTCGCCTTCTCGGCGGTGATCGTGGCGTTGCTGGCGGCGGCGATCACCTTCACGGTGCTCTCCATCAGGCGGCGCTGGCTGCTGGAGGAGCTGAACGAGCTGCTGACCGCCCGGGCCGTCCGGCCCAACGGCCTGCCCGCGCATTTTTCGGGGGTGGCCCATGGCTGAGCGCCGCCCGCTGAACATTCTCGAAGACGAGGATGGCGACGATCCCATCCTCTCGGTTGTGAACATCGTGGATGTGTTCCTGGTCATCATCGCCGTGCTGCTGATCGCGGTTTTGGAAAACCCGCTCAACCCGTTCACCACGCAGGACGCCATGGTGGTCAAGAACCCCGGCAAGGAGAACATGGAAATGCTCATCAAGGAGGGGCGCGAGCTGAAGCATTACAAGGCGTCGGGCAAAATCGGCGAAGGACAGGGCGTTAAAGCCGGCGCCGCCTACCGTCTGAAAGATGGAACGATGATCTACGTACCGGAGGGCCAGGATGCAAAATAGCGCCCTCTATTTCTGTCCTGATTGCATCCCGGCGGCAATGCGGAAGGCACCGAAGGAGGCCGCGCCATGCACAACATAGAGCTTGGGCGCGACCTCAGCCCCTGGGGCATGTTCCTCAGCGCCAGCACTGTGGTGCAGGCCGTGCTGATAGGGCTGGTCCTCGCCTCGGTCATCACATGGACGGTATGGCTGGCCAAGAGCCTGGAGCTGATAGCCGCCAAACGCAGTACGCGCGCTACACTCCGCGCCATCGTGGGGGCAGGCACGCTCGACAGGGCAGCGGTGCGCATCGGAGCGGCGGCAGACGCGGTGGGACGGTTCCTCGAAGCCGCCAGGACCGAGCTGGCGCTCTCGGCGAACCTGCCCGAAATCGCGGGCGTCAAGGAGCGCATCGCCCTCGACTTGCAGCGTATCGAGGCCGAATACGGGCGCCGCATCGCGCGAGGCACCGGACTGCTGGCCACCATCGGCGCGACCGCGCCTTTCGCCGGCCTGTTCGGCACGGTGTGGGGGATCATGAACAGCTTCATCGGTATTTCCACGCACCACACCACGAACCTCGCGGTCGTGGCGCCTGGCATCGCCGAGGCGCTGCTGACGACGGCCATTGGGCTCGGAGCCGCCATCCCCGCCGTAATTATCTACAACGTGTTCGCGCGCTCCATCGCAAGCTACCGCGCGCTGCTGGGCGACGCGGCGGCGGAAGTGCTGCGGCTCGCCAGCCGCGATTTGGACCACGCCCGCGCGGCTGCGGTTTCCGCTTCGCCATCCATCGGCGGGGTAAGCTCATGAGCATCGGCACAGGCGAGCAAGACCATAACCTCGATGAGATGCACGAGATCAACGTCACACCGTTCATCGACGTAATACTGGTGCTGCTCATTGTTTTCATGGTGGCAGCGCCGCTTTCCACGGTGGATGTTCCGGTGGATCTGCCCGCCGCGTCGGCCCAGCCGCAGGCGCGGCCTCCCAAGCCGCTGTACCTCACGGTGAAAGCCGACTTGACGCTGGCGGCCGGAGAAGTGCCGGCACCGCGCGAAATGCTGGGTCAGGTTCTGATCCAGGCGGCGAACGGCGACAAGAGCACGCGCATTTTCGTGCGCGCCGATAAGTCCGTTCCATATGGCGAGATCATGAAGGTGATGGATCTCCTGCGCGGCGCGGGCTTCCTGAAGGTGGCGCTCGTCGCATTGGAAGGGACGGGTGCGCCATGAACACGGCGGAAGCGTTCCCTTCGCGGGAGCTTATGCGTTGGGCTTTATGTGCCACTTTGGCTGTGGCGGGGCACGTGGGCGTAGCGGCGGCGTTCGCCAATTGGGGAGCGCCCGCAGATGACGATGACGCACCGTCCGGCGCCATTGTCATGGAGCTTGCAGCGCTGCCCGTCGCACGGGCTGACGTTCCGCTCGACATTCCCCCTGGCCCCGACCAGGTGCAGAGCGAGGAAGCGCGGAAAGCACAGGAAGTGAAGCAGGTGGAGAAACAGGAAGAGGAAGCCACGCCAATTGCGGAGGAGGCCTCGGTCCTGCACCTTGCCCGCGCCGAGAACCCCGAAGCAGTGCCGCAAGAACAGGAGAAACCTCGCGAGCAGGTAAACGAGGATACACAAGCCCGGCTGGCTGCGCCTGTCACTTCTGCGGCCCAGGCGTTTTCGGACAGGCAGGGACCGGCAGCTCAGGCGCCGGTACAAGCAGCGCCAAAGGCGTTTCTCTCCGATGCCATACCGAAATGGCGGCATCGCCTGGAAACGGTTCTGGAACGCAACAAGCGCTATCCAGCCGAGGCACAGCGCCGGAACGAGCAGGGCGAGGCACTGGTTTCGTTCGTCATCGACATGCAGGGTAAGCTCGTGTCGAGCAGCATCGTCTGCGGCAGTGGGTTTGCGGCGCTAGACCAGGAGACCCTGGACCTTCTCCAGCGTTCAAGCCCGTTTCCGCCGCCGCCGGACGGATTGCCAGGGGGCAGCGTAAGAATCGAAGCGCCGGTGCGTTTCAATTTGCGGTAAGGCAATGCGAGCACCTTACAGCCAGTCGCCAACAAAGGCGATGGGAGCTCAAAATGCCCCCGCCGCCATGCCGCGCGCCCGCAATCACTTTACCCGGAAAGCGGCGTGGCAGCCGTTGCACCGCATCGTTATACCGGCGAGGCCATTCATCGCCTTGGACCAGGCGGCCGCGTCCGGCGGCTCGGGGAGATCGGCCGTGGCGCGCGCAAAATCGTCTGCGGCCTTGTGAAACTCGAAGCCTATTTCCCTGAACTCGGGCGGCATGAAACGCCCGAAGCCCTTTCCCGCGCCGATCGCCATTTCCTTGCGGGCAAGCGCTCCCGCCTCGCGGATCTTGCCATTCGCCATGAGTTGAATGACATCGTTGAGCGAGATCATGTGCGTCCGCATGTGCTCAAGAAACTGCACTTTGACATCGGGCGGCAGGTCTATAGCCATACGGGAATCCTCCGCGGCAGCGGAAACCGTGAGCGCTGATAGTAAACCTGCCGCCAGAACCAAACCGCGCATTTGCCTTCTCCTGAGCTAACCATCCACCTAAAGCGAAATGGCGTTCGTACCCGCCATCCGCCAGCGTCATGCGAACAATATCAGTTTCGACGCCCAAATCGCCCATGCCGCAAACGCGCCGAAGACAGAGAAGCATGCCATTGAGCCAAGTGTGAGCCGCCGGAGCAGCGCGGGCATCACGGCGCCAAGGCTTGGCGGCTGTCGCAGCAATCCGAGGAATCCGGCCGGAAGCCCCAGCGCGGTTCCCGCGAACAGCGGGGTATAGAGCGCGAAGCCAAAATAGCCGTATTCGCGCTTCAGCAGGCAGAAGGGGCAATGGTGGTTCGGATGCTCGTAGACGTATAGCGAGATCGCCGATATCACGGCGGCGATTGCGATGACGAAGAACGCCGCGCTCCCGGCTCCATAGAGTGCGGCGGACCTGGGCCAGCGCAAAGCGGCGGCACCGGCCGCGAGCAGACAGCCAAGGCCGGTGAAGAGCAGCACAAGCGCCGTCCGTTCGCCAAGCCCAGTCAGCTCGCCGCTTAGCCCCGGCTTCCCGGGCGCGAACAGCTTGCTGCAACAGGAGGTGATGGTGTCGGCTTTCAGGTCGAGAAAATAGGCGAGCTGCAATCCCGCCGCCAGCACCACCAGCGGCGCCACCGCGAGCAGCAGCCGGTATTTCACCCGGATCAGCGGATAATCGCGGCCCTGGCTGTCCGCGTAATTGACGGCGAGCCAGAGGCTTGCGGCAAAGAACACGGCGAGCTTGGCGAGAAGCGCCGGCAAACCGTAGACGCTGGCGTTCAGCGTACCCACCGCGCACATGGCGCCCACGAACATCACCGCCATGCGGTCCGCATTGAAGACGAACAGCACAAGGGAGGCCAGTTCGGCGGTCATGACCAGCGCCATCACCGCCGAGACAAGATAGGTCCGGCGTTCCAGAAGCACTTGGCTTTCCGCCCCGCTGGACAAGTCCCAGCGCCGCAGCAGCTCAACCGCGAATATGCTTGCCCACACCGCCGCCGCCGCCGAGAGCAGCGAGACCAGCGTCAGCGCCAGGATGGGCGGATGGAAGATCACGCCGCCGCCTCCCGCCCGTCCGCAAGCGTAATGACGGTGTCCGCCAGCGGCGCCTGCCAGATGCGCGGGTCGTGGCTGGTCATCAGCACGGTCTTGCCCTCGCTCTTGAAGCGCGCAACGATTTCGAGGAACTGCTGCGTCAAGGCGGTGTCGAGATTGGCGGTGGGCTCGTCCGCGACGATGACCTCCGGGCCGTTGATGAGCGCCCGCGCAATGGCCACGCGCTGCGCCTCGCCGCCCGAGAGATGTTCGGCTGTCAGCCCGGCCCGGTGCTCCAGACCGAGTTCCGCCAGTAGCTCCAGCGCCTTCGAAGCCAGCCGCGCGTGGGGCAGGCCCAACGGATAGGCCGGCAGCATAACATTTTGCAGTGCACTCACCCCCCGGATGAGGTTGTGCTGCTGGAAGATGAAGCCGAAGGTTTGCCGCCGCAACTGCGCGAGGAATTTCTCCGGCAGCGACGACACCGCCTCGCCGCGGAGGCGCACGCGCCCGGATGTCGGCCGCGCCAGACAGCCGATGAGCGTCAAGAGCGTCGTCTTTCCCGATCCGCTCGGCCCTTTCAGCACCGTAACCTCGCGCGCCTTGACGGTCAGGCTCACGCCGCGGATGGCGGCAACCTCGTTCGCGCGCCCCTGATTGTAGACCTTGGTGACATCGTTCAGCTCGATCATTGGCCCCCTCCTACCGCATCGCCGCGTCGGGGTCGGCGGAAGCAGCGCGCCAGACCGGAACCAATATTGCCGCCATGTACGGGACGATGGAGAAGAAGGCGAGCGTGGAAAGCTCCAGCGCGTCCACGGAAGGCGTCAGCGGGAAGCGCGGGTAGAGCGTGGACCAGCCCTTGAGCACTGGCTCCAGCAGCGAGGCGGAGAACAGGAAGACATGGCCGTAAGCCAGCACCGCGCCGGCCAGAAACGCCGTCACCGAGATAAGCCCGCCCTCCCACATCTTCATGGCGATGACATCGCCGGTGTCCCAGCCGATCCCCTTGAGAATGCCGATCTCCCGCCGTTCCTCCGCCGAAAGCCCAGACGCCTTGTCCCAGGCCAGGATGACGAATGCCAGCAGCGCACCCGCGAATACCGCCAGCAAGAGCCCTTCACGCCAGCTGAACAGCGCCTCGTAGGTCCGCAGCATGTCCGCGCGGGTGACGAAGCGGAAGCCGGGCAGCCGCAGCGCCGCTTTTTCAGCAGCTTTGGAGACCTCCTGCGGGTTGGACACGCGCATGCCGATGTCGGTGAACACGTCCGGGTCGAGGCCGCAGAACGAGCGGAAATCGGGCTCGGACACAAGCACGAGGTCGCTTGAGACGAGCGCGGATGCCGATGGCAGCATCTCCTTCACTTTGAGCTTCAGAAGCTTGCCTTCGGCCGACACAAGGAAGAGATACCCGCCGGGTGTTAGCTTGCGCAGGCGTGCCACGCCTTCGCCCACAATGGTTTCGCCAGGCGCTAGCGCGTGAGCGCTATCTTCCGCCGGCGGGACTTGCAGTGTGTAATTGGCTGCCGACGCCGTATCGTAATGATACCCCCAAAGCCTGCCTTCTATATGCGTGATGCCAAGCAGCCTGCCGAGCTTTTGGATATCCGCCCGGGTAGAGAAATCGTGGCGGCCCATGCGCATCGCCTGCGCAGTGACTTCCGGGGCTCCGCTGAGCACGGCCGCAGCCTCACGCCGGATGGCCTCGCCGAACAACATGATGGAGCCAAGCACGAACACGATGAGCGTATAGACCGCGAGCAACCCGCCGTTGCGCGTTTTGCGCCGCAGCAGCGACGCCACGGCGAAGTCGATGAGCAGACGGTGCCGTTCGAACCATGGGGGCATCGCTTAGTCTCCGGTTCCAGCGCGCAGTGCGGCGTCTGGAAAGGCACGCTGCGGCGTCACCAGCGAACCGGCGGGGAAATGCTCCATCGCCATGGGCGCGTCCTGAAAGGCGGAGTGCAAGTCGGCGAGCGAGCGGTGGCGCGTATAGCGAGCCTCGGTGAAGAGCGCGAGATCGGTAAGCCCGAGCTGCGTGGTAAGCGCCCGCGTGGCTTCGCGCCTCTCGCGGCCGGGCCCGGCCGCCAGCGCAGCGTGCAGCGTTTCCGCGGCGGCAAGGAACACGAGGAAGCCAGCCAGCGCCGCAGCCGCGGTTGATCCGCGAACTTTCAATCCTGCTCTTTCGCGGGCCATCATTCGAATTTGCCCTGATCCAGCGCATCCAGAATCGCCGGCGCGATATCCGCGAAATGCAGGATACACCGCCCCTTGTGGTCGCCCAGGAACTCTTTCGCATCGGCCTCATCCGCGTGGGGGACCAGTTCATGCCCCATGGGGCCAAGAACATCGGAGCCAAGGACGTACACGGCGCCCCCAGCGTCGATGCGCGCACCGTCGTAATAGCCGGTCACGCCCATGCGCGCGATCTGCTCGCGAGTCCGGCCGCGCGCGTACTTCTTCATGTCCAGCAGGTATTTGAACAGGTCTTTGGGACCGTCGAAATGATCGGCGTGGCCGTCCTGGTAGAGCACGGTGGCAATCCATTGCGGGTACTTCGCCACGAACATGCCGCAGACCGGGCAGACATCGCTGGGCTGCGGCGCAGGCAGGTCCAGCGGAGCCGCACCGGCACCGGCGGGTGAAAACGGCAAAGCGGCGAATACGAGCGCGGGCGCTAATCGCAGCACGAATGTGCGCCGGCCGAGGCGGGGCGCCTGGCAAGATTTACACATGGATGAAACTCCTCAATGCGGGTACACGGCCGGCAGCACAAGCCACGCCGCCGGCCGCCAAGCCGTTACGCTTACTTCTTGCGCATCTCGGCGCGGCGCTTGCGCACCATGATGGTGTCCTCGGCCATGCCCAGATAGGCATCCTTCAAGGCGGCGTCGAAATCCACCACCTTGGCTCCGGCCTTCGCGGAGACTTCGGCGGCAGCCGCCGCATCGGCCTTGGCGCGATCGGCATAGGCCAGCTTGCTCACCTTGGTCATCACGCCCGGCTTGCTGGGGTCGATAACGAAGTGCGCCTTTGCGGCATCGGTCAGCGGCTTGATATCGCCATCCGCACCCGCATCGCCCACGTACATTTCCTTCGGGCCGAGATCCATGTTGAGCGCCAGGCTGATGGCACCGCAGTGCAGCGAGCATGTGGCGTCCACGCTGCCGTTCTCGTAGACGAGCAGCATGCGGGTGTGGCTGAACTTGGCGCGCATCATGCCGCAATACCGGCAGCGCGGATGTTTGGTCAACTCGTCCTTCAGCGGTTCGGCGTCCTTCTGCAAGTTCTTGACCAGGCCGTTCTTGTCGGTCCACTCCATGGGGCTCATGGGCGCGTCTTCCGCGAAAGCGCGGGTGGATGCGGCGGCAATGGCGGCGAACGAAGCGGTGGCAAGGAGTTGTCTGCGATTGATAGTCATGATCGTTCCTTATAAATTGGGAATTCGCGGATGGCGGCCCCAACCGGACGGCGCGGGGGCTTGAGAAAGCCACGCTCATCCAGGATGCCAGAGTAATCTAGTTTAGAACTTAAGACCTACGCCAAGTAGGCCGGGGGGCCGCGAACGCTCGGATTGCTCAGAATGGCCTTGGGAGTGAAGCCGGTGCTGCGGTAACCAGCAACCTTGGCGGTTGGCAATCCAGGGCGCGGCAGCAGGTCCGCGGTCCCCGTGAGAATTGCCGGGCAGCAGCCGCAAGCGTGGAATGCACAGGCGAACGCATGCTTGACAGGTACCTTCTGGGGGCTATTTGCCGGGGAGCCGGGCGCTCTGCAGATGTATGCCGCGACGGAATAGCCAGTGCCAGCCTCTGTTCCGGAGATGGCACCGGGCTCGTGACAGCTGATTGCGAGCGCCTGTAACAGCAGCAGGCACACGCCAAGCCACCCTGCGAAGCGGCTGCGGTAAGGACAGCATACAAGCGGCAGAGCAGAGGGCACGGTACTACGACCTCGTTCGCGGCGCCGATCCGTGCGGAACGGTGCCAAGCTGTGCGCACACGGCACGATGGCACAAAACGTGAGCTGGCCGCAAACTCAGGCCGCAGCATGTGGCACCACGCCGCGGGGAGCAGAAGTTGCGGCTCGCGTGCGGCTTTGGGGCCGCGACAAGCGCAAATGGGTTCCTTCCTCCTTTGACGGGAAATGGATCCATAGCGGTAATGCGGCTGGTGCGATGTGAGCGGCTACGGAGTCCGGAATCCCCCAAGCCTTGCCTTGTCGCTGCAAAAAAGCCGTTGGGTCGGCTCCGGGTCATGTCCAGAAACTTTTCAGATGCTCGGGATAGCCGCTCCTAGATCCATAAGATGCCGTTAGGGCTACGCCACGCTTGACGTTCTCGCGCCTTCAATCACCATCAATTCCGGCCGTGCGCCGCGGACTGCGATGCCTTCGTAACGCATCGAGCCGCCTACCTTCTTGCGCTTGAAGTTCAGAACCGTCATCCGGCGGCCAAACGTTGTCGCGTTGACCGGCGTTAAACCGTTGGCGTGGCACCATGACTCGAATGAATCTCGAAGTTCGCTCGCGAGGATGTAACTGTCCTTCCGCCGGATCACCGTTTCTGCGGCCCACTTCTTCACGGTGCAGGTCTCTGGTTCAGGTTCGGGCGCTGGCGTAGCAGCGAACTGCGGCGCCTCTGCCTTCTTTATGGACTCCCGCCTGCGCTTGTCCGGCTTCGCGGCTTCTTCCTTCTGGGGAGCCTCTGCCGGCATGAGCAGCCAAAAGCCAAGCCCGGAACCAAGCTCGATCAAGACCGCAATCAGGACGGCGAGGCCCGTGCGAACCGTGTCGGGCGAAAAGCCGGTGAGCTTCGCGAGCGCCTCCGCTTGCGGATCGACGGATTTAAGCGCATCGGCGGCGTTCATCTTCGACAAACGCAGGGCCACGTCATCGAACTTTCCTTGGAGTGCCTTCGCCTCCTGCGCCGTGGCAAGCTCGGCGTTCAAGCGCTCGATGGCTTGGCAAAGATCGCGGCTTTCGGTTGCCGTGGCGTCCGTGCATTGTTTGGAGCGATCAAAGAGCTTGTCCAGGCGCTTCGCTGCGATATCGGCTTGGATAGCGCCAGCGGCCCGGATGTGTCCCAGAGAGGCCAGCTTCTCCTTCAGCGCCACCTTATCCGCGGTGGCTTGCTCATAGGCGGCATGGGCCGCTCTGGCGTCACCGACAACTTCGTTCTTCGTAATCGAGTACAGCCCGACTTCCGCCGAAAACGAAAGTGTGGACAACGCCGCGAAGACCGCGAACGCGACGCGGCCCTTCCAGAACATCCCTGCCGCGGCGGCAAAGCCAGCGGCTGGGACCAGGACTGTTTTGAAGGCGTCGAGAAGCCCGAAAATCGCACCATAAAGCCAACGTTCCTGCCCTGAAATCAACAGCGTTCCGAACCAGAAGTTCGCGAAAACGCTAATGATAACAAGGCCCATCACGACAAGACCGCCGAAGATGGTCAGAAACGTGCGCATCTTGCTTTCGCCGGCTCCCCAGGACTGTTTGACAGGACCGATTGCGGCCTTGAAACCATCCTGCCACGCGAGCGAAAAACGGTCAATGTAGGATGCTGCCATATTGGCATGCAGAGGGCTTGACATTGTACTGCCACGTGCCCACTTTGGCATAGGACGTATGGAGAAGCGCCGTGCGCGTGATCGTTTTCGCAGCCACGAAAGGCGGAACGGGTAAAAGTACGCTCGCCTATAACCTTGGCATGTACGCCGCCCGCGAGCATCAGGTTCTCTTCGCCGATCTCGACCCGCAAGGCTCGCTAACCGAGCTTTGGGAACGCCGAGCAGAGATGTTCAATCCCCAAATCGTCAAGCACGTGAACGGCGTTGCGGGCGCGGTGCGCCGGCTTGAAGATAGCGGCTACGCTCGGGACTATCTGATTATCGACACGCCAGGCTCGCATGTGCCGATTATCCGCGATGCGGTCGCAAGCGCCGATGTGGTCTTGGTGCCAGTTCAAGCCTCAGCGCTCGACGTTCTCGGCCAGGAAGCGGCTTTCGACATTATCCGCAGCGAGGGCAAGTGGGATCAAACGCTCCTGCTTTGGAATCGCATCGATGCGCGCTCGACGGACTTCAACGGGCGGATAGAAAAGGTCTTGACCGGGCTCGGACTTCCGATGGGGAGGATTTCGCAGCGCGTCTCTTATGCGAAGGCGGGCGCCGAGGCGAAGACCGGGGCCGAGATCGACAAAGCCGCTGCTGGCGAGATCGCTAAACTGTGGGACGCTATTCAGGGAGTGTTGAAGCGATGAGCAAGGACGATGGCGTCATAGACCTGCTGGAGATCCAGCCGCTTGCGAAGCGCGATGCGGCGGGCCAGCGCGAGCGCGCGGAGCGTGAGGGCGTCGCCAAGGTTGACGGCCGTTTCCGGCGCCGGAAGAACCGCACGGAACCGATGTCGTTCCGCTTCTCGCCGCAGACGGCCCAGCTTATCCGGCGCCTCGCTGACGCTGAGAACGCTTCCTATGTCGAGATCGTGGAGCAAGCACTCGCTCTGCTGGATAAGGTCAAAAAGGGCGAGAAGCTACGACCGGGCACATAGACGGCCGCAGATCGTATAAGACGCCGTAGGCCGCCGATTGAACCGCCAACACCAAAAAAGCCGCGGCCAAGGTCAATGCTGCGGCGCAGCCTCCGGCCAGCGGCTTTTCCTTCGCACCCTAAATCTTCACGATTGCGGCCCTGCACGCTCGACTAAACTATGGGCTAGGCTATGGGCGGGATTAAGGAGTGCAGAAAATTTCAAGCCATTTCAATTGCTTATAGGATAAACTGGCGGAGGGGGTGGGATTCGAACCCACGATACGCTTGCGCGTATGCCGGTTTTCAAGACCGGTCTATTCAACCACTCTAGCACCCCTCCGAATGATAACTTATCTGCATCAAAGCGTTAGCTTCTCACATTTTTGCGCCAAAGGCACCGGCTGTCACTTGGTTGCGACTTTCTATCATCGCATCGTAACCGTCGCAATCCATGATTGCTCCAATTTCAAGGTCGCCAATCGACCGGAGCGCGTGCGTGGCAAACGAATCCGCCACTCCATTTTTCCCTGCGCGGCCAAGCTGATTGCAAGGGCGGGCAGCGCTTCCTCTGCAGCCGCGGTGAAGGTGGCTTTAACCTAAATCCGCCAGTTGACGGGACCAATTCCGCCCGAGACTTTTGCATTCTCAGGGGCATGAGCCACGATACGCCCCATTTTCCAGTTCACCCAGCGGGTGAACAACCGCCGATTGTACAAGACGCCGCATTGGCGCCGGCAACGCTCTCCACCCGGGCAGGACCAGTGTGGATTGAATGGGATTCCACTGCGCCGCTGACGCCCTATGGACGGCTACCGTTCTTCATCGAGTTTCTGAAGGTGGCCGGCCTGTTCGATGCGCTGGTGGCCGATTGCCCGCTCGCCTATACGCTGGCAGCCTGCGGCTGGTGCTCGATGCCGGGGTTGCGCCAGGCAACGAGCATGCATCGAAGCATGCGGCAGCCAGACTGTGGGCGCTCTTGGATCGCATTCCGCGCGATTGCCGGCCGGCATTTTTGCGCGGCGATAGCGGCTTCGGCACGGAGGCGGCGATGAGCGGGGCCGAGCAAAGAGGACTGCCCTATTTGTTCAGGCTGCGCCTGACCGGCAACGTCAAGAAGCCCATCGAGAAGACTTTTTCCAAGGGCGATTGGACCAATGCTGGGCAGGGACGGCAGGGACGGGAGGACACACCGCGCCTCGAAGGCTGGAGCTGCCGGCGCTCGGTGGTCATTCTGCGCCGCCGGCTGAAAGAGGGCATTGCCGCCGCCGGGCGCGATAACGGCGGCCAGCTTGCGCCCGGCTTCGTCGAGATCGGGCCAGATGCGGAGGCCCACGAATACGGCGTGCTCGTTACCTCCCTCGACGAAGAGGTTCCGTCGCTCAAAACCTTTGTAACGCTGTCTCTCGCACCCTCGTTCCGCTCCTGGTTCATCCGCGCCCTGGCCGGCGGCCAGCTTGACTATCTGCCTGAACAGCAAAGGACGCTGCTTCATAAGGTGCTTGAGCGCGGCTGGAGCGAGGACGAGGCGCAACAGGACGCGCTCCGCCCCGCCATCCTCGCCGCCGCCGCGCATTACTAGATCCTGGCGAAAGACCGCACCGGCCGCCCGCTCGCCCCCGTCGCACGATTCCATCCCGGCAACGGCGCGCGCCTCGAACGGCTGAACCAGTGGCCTGCGTCAGTCAAAATGAACAGTTACGACACCGGGATTTTTTGACGTAGTGAAGGTGAACGGCGCAGGCTGTACTGGACGTACAGCCGAGCCGTTCGGCTTTGCTACGGCGAAAAGGACCAAGTCAGAACTACTTATTTTGGCTGACGCAGGCCACCAGCTCGGCGACACATCCGAAAGAGGTGTAACGCAGGGCTTGAGCTTGATGGTCAATTACCGCTATGACCTCCGGGACATCGAGCGCATCCACGAGGCCTATGTGAATCGGGGCTCCATCGCTGCGTCCAAATCCGTCCGGGCGGCCCTCCTGGCACCGGAGAAGCAGCGGGCGCTCGTTCCCGTGCAAGAGTGAGGTATTCCGATGAGATGGCAAGGCCGCCCAGAAAGCGACAACATCGAGGACCGCCGTTACGGCGACGGCGGCTATAACGATGGGCCGGGCGGCGGTTTTCCGTTTCCTGGCGGGGGCGGCTTCCAGATTCCGATGGGCCAAGGCGGCCTCGGCGGCGGCGGCATCGTGGGCCTGCTGGTGATCGTGGGCATAGCGCTGCTTCTGGGCGTCGACCCGCGCGTGATCCTGGGCGGCGGCGGCGGCGGTGGCGGCATGGAGATGCCCGGACGCCAGATCCAGATGCCGCGCGGCGCCCCTTCAGGCGTTGCCAGCAATCCCGCCGACGACACCTTGAAGCACTTCGTGGCCGTTGTGCTGCGCGACACTGAAGTGGTCTGGGACAAGCAGTTCCGCGAGATGGGCCGCAACTACATCCCGCCGAAGCTGGTTCTGTTCCGCGGCAGCCTCCAGTCCGGCTGCGGCATGGCCAGCGCGCAAATGGGGCCGTTCTACTGTCCAACCAACCGCAAGATTTACATCGACTTGTCCTTCTACGACCTGCTGAAGCGCCGCTTCCAAGCGCCCGGCGAATTCGCGCAGGCCTATGTGATCGCGCATGAGGTGGGCCACCACATCCAGAACTCGCTCGGCACGCTGGGCAAGGTGCAGCAGATGCAAGCGGCCTCGGCCGGAACACAGAAGAACGCGCTACAGGTGCGCGTGGAACTGCAGGCGGATTGCTACGCGGGAGTGTGGGCCAAGAACACCGGCCGCATCAACAATACGCTTGAGCCGGGCGATATCGAAAGCGCGCTGAAAGCGGCCGAAGCGATCGGCGACGACGCCATCCAGAAGAGCGCGCGCGGCTACACCGTGCCGGATTCCTTTACGCACGGCACCTCCGGGCAGCGTATGCGCTGGTTCAAGAAGGGCTATGACGAGGGCACAATCTCCGCTTGCGACACCTTCGCCGACCGGACTTGAGCGCCGATGTGATCCCGTGCGTGTCTCGCGGCACGAAACGCTGCTGTGCAGGCACAGAATCTTCTTGAATGGCCGTGCCTTTTAAGATCCCGGATACCGCCTTCGGCGGTTCCGGGATGACATGTGGTGCGCCTACTTGAACGCGCAGCCGGCCTTGAACCCTAGCGCCTTGAAGATCGTCGCGGCCGGACAGAAGCCCGTGAAGCCGGCTTGCAGCATGTTCAGCCCGGCAAAGGCGGTTAGCAGCAGCCAATACTGGCTGACGAAAACGCCCAGCGCCAAGCTCAGCAGAACCATAAAACCGGCGAAGCTTAAGACCGCATTGTCAATCGACATCTCTTGTTTCCCCCTGCGTTGAAAGGTTGACTAGCGTACTATATTATTCGGCCGGGCGAAACCTCGACCGCGCGAGTTCCCAGGGCAATCGGGTGAAAAAGCCGGTGACATGAGGAACAGAGCGGGCTGACAAATCTGTTAGGTCACAATAGCCTCGGTAGAAACTTTGCGGGTGCAGACGTTCGCGGGGCGTCTGAATATGCGCTAAAGCGCGTTGCGGAATGCTACACAATTACCTAACTGGATCAGCTGCTTCTTGCGTATCCACTATTAAGCATGCACAGGGCAAACATCGTCCTATACATGTCAGCAGCTTCTTTTCTCGCTCTATCCACGTTGTCCCTAGTATGCAATTCGGCGGCAATCGATTTTTCCAGTTCGGCGCTGGCCGTCATCGCCTTTGCCTTGCACGCCGTTTGAGCCAAGTCTAAGGCTCGAACTTTCTCAGCTTCGGTTTTATACTTGTTCGGATCGGCAAGAATGAACCGGGTCTCAGATTGTTCGTTAGCGACCGTGGCACAAGCACAAAGGGTGAAAAGAAAGAGAAATGTTACCAAACGCCACATCTTGGATCATTCCAGAATAGAAGGCTGCTTTTTAATAAATCCGGCCTTGTTCATGCATGAAGTAAATATGGCAGACTGGATCTCTTGATTTCTCCTGCCCTTTCCTAATGTGGTTCCCAAATCCGAGGGGACGTACGGCTGGTTTCCGCTCAAAAATGCGCTATTCCCTGATCCGTTTTGCGCTGTTACATTCGTCTGCGTCACGATATTTTCCTTGGGCGGATCATTCTGTGCGATTGAGGCAACTGCAACCAAGGCTTTGGCTCGACAGTTATTGATAGCCAGTTGCAGAGCCAGATCCTGTGCGGAGTTATCGTTGAATTTGCCCGGATCAATTGGAGCAAAGGCTTTTTCGGGCAGCACGCTCGCCGCCGCCGTACACGCGGAAAGCACAAAGGGCATCAAGAGTGAGACCAAACGCAGCACTGCAATTTTATCCAAAACGATAAAGGAGATGCAACAACATAGCACCCTCCACGTGCGGCGAACAGAAAATTTGAAATAAATATGTGGATTTAGGCGGCCGCCCGGACTGACATTACCGCCGCAGGCTGCGGTAGAGGCTCAGCGCGGCGGCGCCGAACGACATCAGCGCCAGGAGTGCGAAGAGGGCCGCCGGAAAATAGGAATAGGGCTTCGGGATGAAGTAGAGCGCCGCCAAGCAAAGCGCTAGGTGAATGAGGCCCGCCATGAGCGGCCGGAACGAAAAGGACAGCATCGCCCCGCAGATAGGGCAAAAAGGCGTTCCATGCGCGAGTTCCGCGCCGCAAACTGAACATTTAATCAAAGCCACCCTCCCTGATAATTGTATCAAGCTATCCCGGCCCCGCCGCTCCGGCAAGCAGGAACACATCGAATTCAAATACGTTAATACGTTTTTACGTGACGGACTACCGGCTGAAGGCTAAAAAGCAATACCATCGCCAGTGTCGTGGCCTGAAAGCCCTTTGCGCCCATGCACGTCTACCTGCCTATCGCCGACATCCCCGTAAACTTACTGCTCATGCTGGCACTTGGCGGCATAGTGGGCTTCCTGTCGGGCATGTTCGGGGTGGGCGGCGGCTTCCTGATGACGCCGATGCTGATTTTCGCGGGAGTGCCCAGCGCCGTTGCCGTGGCCACGGGCGCCAATCCGCTCATCGCCTCCTCCATCACCGGCACGATCGCGCAATACCGCCGCAAGAACGTGGACGTGAAGCTCGGCCTCTATCTCCTGGCCGGAGGTGCCGCGGGCGCGCTTCTTGGCGTGCAGATCGTGAGCCTGCTGAGGCGCGCGGGGCAGTTCGATCTCGCCGTCTCCTTGCTCTACGTGGTGTTCATGAGCGTGGTTGGCGGCATCATGTTCATCGAGAGCCTCCGGGCGATTACCAGCCAGCAGGGAAGCAAGCCCCAAAGCGCGCGGCGCCGGGAACAGCGCGGCTGGGTCCACGCCCTGCCATTCAGAACGCGCTTCAAAGCCTCCAAGCTCTACATCAGCGCGCTGCCGCCCATCGGGCTCGGCATACTGGTCGGGCTTCTTTCTGGAGTCATGGGCGTCGGCGGCGGCTTTGTCATGGTGCCGATCCTGATCTACGTCCTGCGCGTGCCGACCAGCCTCGCCATTGGCACCTCGCTGTTCCAGGTCATATTCGTGAGCGCCATTACGACCGTGCTGCAGGCGGTGTGGAACCACACCGTGGATATCGCGCTGGCGGCGATGCTCATGGTTGGCGGGGTGCTCGGCGCCCAGGCTGGGGCCGCGGCCGGGCAGCGCCTGCGCGCGGAGCAACTCCGGCTGCTGCTGGCCATCCTGGTGCTGGGTGTCGGCTTGCGCCTGCTCGCGGACCTGTTCGTGCCGGCCGGCATCTACAGCCTGAGCCGGGGGGCCTCATGATGCTGGATAGCCCGAATTTCCTGCGGTTATGGGCGTGTTTGCTGCCTCTTTGGCTGGCTCCGCTCGCGGCCCGGGCCACCCCGGCCAGCACGCCCGTGCCGGATGCCATCGAGGCGGAGGTGTCAGAGAACTTTTTCCACATCGAGCCGGGCTACAACGGCTCAAGCATCGTGCTGTTCGGCTCGGTCGACCGCGATAAGCTTCGCGGAAAACCCTTCGATGTCGCCGTGACCGTCCGCGGGCCGGTGAACCCCATAACAGTCTGGAAAAAGGGCCGCCACGCCGGCTTGTGGATAAATTCAGAGAGCCTGGCCTTCGAAGCCGTCCCGAACTTCTACGCCGTACTTTCCACCAAGCCCGCCGGCGAAATAGCGCCCCTCGAAGAGCGCAAGGCCCACGGCATCGGGCTCGAAGCGCTTGCGCTCAGGCCGCGCGATACGAACTCCGCCGCGGCACCGGAGGAGTTCCAGCAAGCTCTGATCCGGCTCAAGCAATCGAGCGGCCTTTTCCTGGAACAAAGCAAGGGCGCCATCGAATTCCTCGGCTCCAGGCTTTTCCGCGCCCACGTTTACCTGCCCGCCTCGGCGGGCGCGGGCCTCTACAGGGCGGAGTTCTATATCTACCAGAATGGAAAGATCGTGGGCGAAACCGGAGCGGACATTCAGCTCTCGAAGGTTGGCATCGAGCACCAACTGTCGGCGGGCGCCCATGACTTCCCGTGGCTTTACGGCGCCGCCGCCGTCATCATCGCCGCGCTAACCGGAGGCGGCGCTTCGCTCGTTTTCCGCAAGACGTAGCTGTTACACCACGCCGTGGGACGCGATCCGCTCTAGCCGGGCGCCGGTCTCGAAGATGCGGTTGCCGCCCGCGGCGCGAGGGCAACGGACGGAGCCGCACCCGTGCCGGCACCCGGTACGGTTATTGGCAGTTGTCAAATATTCAGCTACAACCCACCTATTTGTGGGAGCCAGTTCGATGACGGATGTATTTTTCTCCTATTCCAGCGAGGATCGCGAGCGCGTGCAGCCCATCCGGGACGCACTCGTGGAGGAAGGCTTCGATGTATTCTGGGACGGGGAGGTGCCGCCGGGCCGCGACCGGGACGAGTGGCTCCGGGAGCATATCGACGCCGCGCGCTGTGTCGTCGTGTTCTGGTCCTGGAATTCGGTGGAGTCGGATGAGATAGCGCACCAGGCCATGATTGCAAAAAGTGCCGGCAAGCTCGTTCCCTTGGTGCTGGAACCGCTGGAATCCGGGCTGGTCCCGATGGGCCATAGCGCTGCTCAAGCGGCCGTCATTCCTGAAGAAGGTGTCACCCCCCAGATTTTGCAGCGTCTCTATGGCGCTGTGGAAAACAGGGTTATGCGCCCTTGGATGCGCCGGAAGCTGGCCGGGCTTGAAGGGCAGGTATTGGCGCTCACGTCGACCCGGGGGCATCTGGAGGACCGGGAGGGAAGCTTGCAAAGGCGCATCGCCGAGCTTGAGGGGCAAATCGAACTCGAAGACGTGCAAAAGAAGCAGCTCGAAGTGGCTTTGGCCGCGGCAAAGCTAGAGACGGTCAAGGCAAAAGAGTTGGCGGCCTCTTCCGTAATGCTGGAGCAAACGGTTCTTCGATTAAACAATCAGCTGCTTGAAGAGATGAAAAACGCCAATAAGTTGCGAACGGAAATTGCTTATCTTGAAAGCCGTGCTCCAGCCGTTCAGGACGCAGGCGAGATGTCGGAATCCGAAAAAGCCAGCCAGCAAGGGTTTACGTATATTAGAGAGGTATATCTGCTTATAACGACAATATTTTTGATCGTTAGCGCTGCAAATGGTTCGGTTGCGGCGATGGTGATTTCGTCGATGTTGCTGATTGCTGGAGTCTTGTGGGGACTCGTCTTGCGGTGAGGTTCGCTTGGCGTCGATAGACGGCCCTCCACAGCCGCGATGGAGACCGCAAGGTCCGGCCTCACGCGCGGTATGGACATAAGCCTTGGCGAGCACCCCGCGGTAAGAGAGATAATTGCCGTTGGGCAGCAGCCGGACCTACAGCTCTGAGCTAGCCGCTCTTGAGCATGTCTGCCGGTGGGCTGTCGAGCCGGATTTGACCCCGCGCAAGAAATTAGCTAAGCTGCTTAGCTAAGGAGTGCCGGCAATGCCAGTCTACACGGTTCACGAAGCTAAGACCAATCTTTCGAAGCTGATTGAGCGCGCCGAGCGCGGCGAAGAGGTCATTATCGCGCGCGGGGACAAACCCGCCGCGCGCCTCACAGCGGCAACGGAGACGGCCAAGAAGAAGGGCCGCCGCTTCGGTGCGTACAAGGGCATCGTACCCGACTTTCCCGACAGCTTCTTTTTCGATCCTTTGCCAGAGGATGAGCTGAAGCTTTGGAACTGCGAAGAGGATGGCGGGACGGAAGATGACAAAGCTTCTGCTCGATAGCGTCGCCTTGATTTGGTGGTTCACAGGGAACCCGAAGTTTTCGAAGCCGGTCCGCCGCCACATCGAAAAAGGAGAGTTCCACGTCTATGTCAGCGCGGCATCGGCCTGGGAAATAGCAACCAAAGTGCGCCAAGGGAAAATGCCGGAGGCGATTTCTCTCATAGCGCATTTTGACGATTTTCTCGCCGAGCAGGACTTCATTCCGCTCGGCATCACCATGGCTCACGCAAGGCTTGGCGGCAGCCTTGCCTCGGCACACAAAGACCCGTTCGACAGGCTCATCGCGGCGCAGGCCCAGATCGAGGATATGCCCGTCGTAACCTGCGACGCAGCCTTCCAAGGATTGGGCGTGCGCATCCTCTGGTGAGCGCTGTTGTTGGCAGTTGTCTAATATTCCGCTAGAACCTGTCTGTTTCCGGGGGGGGCGATGACGGATGTGTTTTTCTCCTATTCCAGCAAGGATCGCGAGCGCGTGCGGCGCTTATTACCGTTGCTTGCCAGGCTTTCAGTTGTACTTGCCTTGCTAACGACACCAGCCAGCGCAGAACAAATAGAGCTAAACGTGGCAGAAGCGCACGCAGAAATTTATGAATTAAGCGACAAGCCGACAGTGTTTGTGGAGTTATTTATAAATTCAGCGGTGGAGTATTCGGGATTTACCCGAGCTCATACCGGAACACTATTTGTCTTCAAAGTTGAAGGCGAGGAAATTATGACCAGGAAGATCGTAACATCGATCGATGATGGACACCTCGTATTGGGAGATTTTCGCGACATTAAGCGCGCTGAGCAAGTGGCCGAACGCCTAAGAAAAGGCGCCGCCATACAAGTCAGCACTTTAGGCGAGAAATAAATACGTGGATGGGTGTCGCAAGAACCCCGCCCAGACGCCAGCAAAAACGAAGTTGGCCGTCCGCGATTAAGCAAACTCCATGATTACCGCGTCGACGGCGAGGCTGTCGCCGGGCTTGGCCTTGAGCTTCGCGACCGTCGCATCGCGGGCGGCCTTCAGCACGTTCTGCATCTTCATGGCCTCGACCACGGCCAGCGTCTCGCCGGTCTTGACCTCCTGGCCCTCCACGACCGCGATGGAAACCACCAGCCCCGGCATGGGGCAGAGCAGCTTCTTCGAGGTATCGGCGGCCTTCTTCTCCGGCATGAGCGCGGCAAGCTCGGCCTCGCGCGCGGTATAGACATAGGCCTTGGCGCGCACGCCGCCATAAGACAGGTCGTAGCCGTTGGGCACGGACCGCACCTGCACGAACAGTTCCTTGCCACCGATCACCTTGCCCTGCCAGAGCGGCTGGCCCGGCCACCAGTTGGAATGCAGCACGATGGTGCGCCGCACGCGGCCTTCGGCATCGCAAAGCTCGACGGTGGTGGCGTCGGAAAGCTCGCCGCTAACCCGCAAGTGCTGCGTGGAACTGCCCAGCTTGCAAACGCGCAGTTCGCCGAACTGCAACCCCACGGCACCCGGCAACTGGCCGGAGATGTGGCGGCGGCGGACATTGTTGAGATGGTCGATGGAGGCGGCCACGGCGGCCAGAATGTCGTGCGTCTCGCCCTCGGGCTCGCGGTGCTTGAAGCCGTCCGGGAACTCCTCGGCGATGAAGCCGGTGGAGAGATTGCCTGTGCGCCAGCGTGGATGCTGCATCAGCGCGGACAGGAACGGGATGTTGTGCTCGATGCCGTCGATATAGAAGGCATCGAGGGCTGCGGACTGCGCATCGATGGCGGCCTCGCGCGTGGGGCCATAGGTGATGAGCTTGGCGATCATCGGATCGTAGAACATCGAAATCTCGCCGCCCTCTTCGGCGCCGGTATCGTTGCGCACGGCAGTGCCATCCTGACGCGGGCCTTCAACCGGCGGCTGGTAGCGCACCAAGCGGCCGATGGAGGGCAGGAAATTGCGGAACGGGTCCTCGGCATAGACGCGGCTTTCGACGGCCCAGCCATCGATCTTGAGGTCCTCCTGCTTGAACGGCAGCGCCTCGCCGGCCGCGACCCGGATCATCTGCTCCACAAGGTCGAGCCCGGTGATCATCTCGGTGACGGGATGCTCGACCTGGAGACGCGTGTTCATTTCGAGGAAGTAGAAGTTCTTCTCCTGGTCGACGATGAACTCGACCGTGCCGGCACTCTCGTAGCTCACCGCTTTCGACAACGCCACGGCCTGCTCGCCCATGGCCT
>PMBZ01000165.1 GCA_003153975.1 Hyphomicrobiales bacterium | reverse complement strand
TTCTTCGCTTCCTTCTGCTCCTCCAGGATCGCAACGACATCGTCGAAAGCCGGCGGGCGGATGCTGTCGGCGTGCACCCATTTCTGCGGATTGATGCCGCGCCGCTCGAACGCCTCCTTCATGGCGTCGCGCAAGGTAGCGGTCTGCCTGTCGCCCAGGCCGAACACGCGCTTCAAGACGCCAGTGATGGTGAAGATGTGCTCGATGGGCTGCGCCATCCCATCCTCGCTGGCGGACGGCATCAGCGGGTTGAACGGAATGCCGTGGCGGCGTACGTCGTGCACCTTCAGCCCGATCGCCTGCACGAAGTTGCGCTCGGCATAGTCGTTTTTGAAGTCGAAAATGCAGACCGGGAAGCCCATGCGGGCCACGCCGTCGATCAGCACGTTAAGCGCCTGCGTCTTGCCCGAACCGGGGTCGCCGGTGATAAGGACGCCGAAGTTCAGAAGCTTCGCCTCGGTCTCGAACGGCGCCCAGTGAACCTCGCCGCCATCCTCGTGGTAGCCGAGCATCACCGACTGCTGGGTAGGCTGGCGCCGGCGCGGGGCGGCAACGGGTGCCGGCTCCGGCTCGGCCCCGGCGGTATCGTCCTCATCCGGGCTGATCTTGATGTAGGGGAACTGTACGATGTCGGCAAAGGCCATCACCTTGGTGAGCGGGCATGCCTCGCGCTGCCACTCCTGGAAGCCAGGCGCATCCTTGAAATTGCGGAAGAAATGCCGCGCGGAGTCGAGCCGCTCCCAGGCCAGCATCTCGACCTGCGGCACGATAATGGATTGCATCTCCTCGGCGTCGCGGATGATCGGCGCGATGAACCGCCCCGAGCGCGGAAGCCTGCCGCCGCGCGGGCGCACGATCACGGGCCGCGCGCCGTTCACACCTCTCAAGAATACGCGGATCTCTTCGGCCAGCGGCGCGCCGCGGCCCTCGTTGCAAAGCGCTATCTCGCGGCGCTCGACGCTCTGGCCGTTCAGCTGGAAGTCGGCCTCGATGATGACGGTGCCAGCCCGGCCGCGCACGCTGCGGCGCGTCTTGATGGCGGTGATGCCGTCCATCTCGACGGCGGCAGCCTGGATCGCCCATTCCAGAATCTCGGCTTGCTGGATGCCGTTGCCGATGGCTGGCTGCACCGTGCGCGAGGTCAGCTCGCCGTGCCATTTGTCGTCGAAATTCGTCGATCCGGCAGCGGAGGCGGCTGGCACGATGGGTGCCTCGTTCGCGATGGAAGGCGGAGGCGGCATGTCTTCAAGCGCGGGGATCGCACCCGTGCTCAGATAGACGCGCCGGAACTGCTGGATCAGCTCGAACACGTAGCGGGAGGTCTGCCCGCCAAGCTCGTCGATCATCCAGCCCGGAAAGGGATAAAGCGGCTCGGCAGCGCTTGCCTTGGCGCCGCAACGCTCGAACAGCTCCGAAAGCCTGCGCGTAAGCAGTGCCTCGGCCTGCCGCCGCGCCAGCGGCTTGAGACGTACAGGCAGCGCGCCGAAACGCTCGATGCGGTCTCGGATCGAGCTATCGATGCCGCCGGCGATAGTGTCGTAGAGCGAGGGCAGAACTGCGAAAGCCACGCAAAGAGGCGGCAGCGTTTCCGCGAGCAGCGTGCCCCGGCCGAACAGATGGCGCAGCCGCGCCTCCCAGCCCTGCACGCGGCTCTGCTCAAGCTGGTCGAAGGCCAGCATCAGCGCGCCGCCGGTGGCGCCGATGACATTCACCAGCGCGTCGATATGGGCACGCGGAATATGATCGTCCGCGGTCTGGGTGAGTCGGACGCCGCCGATGCTGATATTGACTGGCTGGCCGCGAAGATAGGCGAAGGAATCGTCGTCGCCCGCGCCTGCGCCCAGCAAGGCCGCGATGAAGGCCTCGGAGGGAACGGGCAGGTGGGAAACCTTCTGCAGCCGTGCGCGGATCGAAACGATCAGCGGGCGCAGGTCGAAGTCGCGGATATCGCCACCCTCGCTGAAAACGTCCTGCTCGAAGGCCTTGGCGAGATCGGCCTGGCCTTGTGCGACGACGGTCCGCGCCAGCCGGGTCAGCGGCGACGGCGCGCCCGCTGTCACGAGATAGCGCTCCGAAAGGCGCGAGACGAGCGCGCGCAGAAGCCAAGCGTCGAGATCCTTCTCGGCCACCAAGTCCACCATCGGGAAGAGCGCGGCGTAGACGCTGCCCTGCTGGTGCAGGTGGCGGATGGCGGTGAGAAGCGTGTGGGTTTTGCCCGTGCCGGTCGCCCCCTTGATCAGGAGCACGCGAAAGGCCGGATCGGGATTTTGCTTGAGCGCCTGCGTGGCGATGGCGGCAAGCACCTCGCCTGCCTCGGTCTCGATGCCGGGCACGTCCAGGCGCTCCTCGTCGGCGGCTCCGGCCAGCGAGGCCACCGCTCCGAAGACTCGATCAAATTCCGGGCTTTCGAAAGCCTTGAGCCGTAAATCCATAAATAATACGCCTTAAATCCATTGATTGACGATAAAATGCCGTTCGTCGCGCCCTAGTTTCAATCGCGACCTTTCTTTCAGGCCGGTATCGAATGGCCCTGTAATATCGTAGCGCTCAAGGTCGAGCAGGCCTTCGCGGGCCGCTTCGGCCAAATGGTCCTTGAACTCGTCGAGGCTGCCAAGTACGAGCCCCTGGACAAGCCCTGCGTCGTAAACTTGCGCGATGGCGACACGGCCCGCATAGGGCTTGGTCTCCATCCGGCTGGCAAGCTTGCGTACTGAGCCTGCGAAATTCTCAAGATCGAAGGTTTTGACGGCGATCGGAACCGGGGCCGGGGCCGGGGCCGGAGCCCTGGCCGCGATTGCCGCCCGGATGATGGTTGCGGTGAGCGCCTGTACGGTGTCTGCATGGCCGCCAAGTCCCTTGGACAGCAAGCTTGCGTCTGCCTGCAACACGGTCCCCCGTTGTACGCCGGCGAACGCCAGATACATGCGCCGGCTCATTACGTCGAACTTGAAGGCCTTGAGCGGCCGCTTCGCGGCATCCCCGAAGGCGCCGCCATAGGATGCGACGATGCGGGAAAGCAGCGCACAGCGGGCCTGCTGCGCGGTTGGCCAGGGTGGAAGGTCGTCCAGCCCGTATAGTTGCCGCAGCGCCAGCGCTCGCAGGTCCAGCCCGCGTCTTGCGCCGCCGGCAGGGCCGCCGAGCGCCGTAACCGCCAGGGCGCGCAGGGCGTCGCGGCCTGAAAAGGCGGACGGCAATGCACAGGTCTTGGTGAAGTTCTCGCGCCTGGCTGTCAAGATGCCGGAGGACTCTTGAACGAGCCCACGCCGCAACGCCTGGGCCAGGGTCTCCTCATAAGGGATCGCTTCGGAAAGCGCCTTGGCCGCATGATCGGCCGCACATTCACCCCTTGGCTGGGCTGCAACCCAAGCCGCCAGTACCTCGGGCGCGTTCAAGGGCCTCAGGCACGCGAGGCCCGGCTGTGGCAGTACCGATGCGCTCTTTTGCGGCAGGTTCATCGTGGTGCGGTCCGGGTCCAAGTCGCTAAAAATGAATCAATCGCGGCGCAAGCTACCTGATTCGTAAGGAGATTGGCACCCGTTAGCTTGGGTGTGCCGGAACGGCGCCGCAACCGGGCCTGAGCCCCGCCCGTACAGGCGGTACGGCGCAAGCGGCGAGGCGATGCCCGTGGTGAGCTATCATGGTGAAGGCCAGAGCGCGCCGTGGCACTCTTCTTCTGTTCGCGTTGCCACGGCGCGGCAAAAAAATCCTTGCAATGGCGGGACCGGGCACCCATGACGGGGGCAAAGCAAAGAAGGACCGTTCATGCCGCCAGTTACGATCTACACAACGTCTTGGTGCCCCTATTGCGCCCGCGCCAAGGCTCTATTGAGGCGCAAGGGCGTGGATTTCGAGGAGATCGACGCCAGCGAGCCGGCCGTGCGCCAGGAGATGATCGAGCGCGCGCATGGGGGCTATACCGTGCCGCAGATTTTCATCGGCGATTTCCACGCCGGCGGTTGCGACGACCTGCACGAACTCGATGCGAAAGGCGAACTTGATCGTCTGCTGCAAAGCTGAGCACAATAGACGCTCCTTTTTACAAAGCGGGCGTAGCAATGGCGGACAACAAGACAAAATTCCGGGTAGGCCTCGTTCAAATGCGAACGGGCAAAAACATCGAGGAAAATCTCGAACAAGCCGAGAGCTTCATCCGCGATGCCGCGGGCCGTGGCGCGAACTACGTGCAGACCCCGGAGAATACGCTCGTCATGGAGGTGGATGCGCAACATCTCCTTGAGAAAATCTCGCCGGAGGGCGAAACGGCGGGCGTTGCGCACTTCTCGCATCTGGCGAAGGAACTCGGTATCTGGCTGCATATCGGCTCGCTTGCGGTCAAGGTGGGAGAGGGGCTCGCGGCCAACCGCGCATTCCTGTTCGCCCCCGACGGCCGGGCCGTCTGCCGGTACGACAAGATCCATATGTTCGATGTCGATCTCCCTTCGGGCGAAAGCTACCGGGAATCGGCCACCTTTGCGCCGGGCAATTGCACCTATGTGGTGGAACTGCCGTGGGGCGGGCTCGGCATCGCGACCTGCTACGACATTCGCTTCCCGGAGCAGTACAAGGCGCTGGCGCGCGCGGGCGCTAAGTTCCTGACGGCGCCCTCCGCCTTCACCAAGGTCACGGGCGAGAAGCACTGGCATGTGCTCTTGCGCGCGCGGGCCATCGAGAACGGTTGCTTCGTGTTCGCGGCGGCGCAGGGCGGCTGGCACGCGAATGGGCGCACCACCTTCGGCCACAGCATGGCGATCTCGCCCTGGGGCGAGATCATGGCCGAGGCCGGCACCGAGCCCGGCGTTATCGTCGCCGATATCGATGCGGAGGAGGTAAACCGGGTGCGCGCACGCATTCCCGTGCTCGATCACACGCGCGATTTCAAGGTGGAAACCGTGCGGCTTCCGTAATTGGACCGTGAGGATCTTTTCGAGAGCTGTGATTGGGGCTCCGCCTGCACCATCATGGCAACCCGCCTGCGAGATGTTTGGCCAGAAAACGCTGGATGAGTTCCAGTGCCCCAAAGTCAAACAAGTCATTATGCCCGCCGCCCTGGAACTCTGCATATTCCTTCGGTTCTTTGGCGGCATCGAAAAGTGCATGTGCTGAACTGGCGGAGATCACTCCGTCCTGCGAACCGTGCATAATGAGAAGCGGGGCATTGATCCGGCCGATATGTGCAGCTGAATCGAAGCGGTCGAAAAGCAGCCAGTCTATGGGAAAGATGCCGTAATGGGCCTTCGCCTCCGCGGCAATGCTGCTGTACGGTGCTTCTAGAACGACCGCTGACACTTGTCGCAGGGAGGCTACCTGTGCCGCTACTCCCGTGCCCAGCGACTCGCCATACAGGACGATCTGGCTCGGGGCCACCCCGTGAGCGTTCAGGTAATCGTAGGCGAGCAGACCGTCGGCAATGAGCGCATTTTCCGATGGGCTGCCAGTACTGCCCGAATAGCCGCGATAGCCGGGCATGAACACACCGTATCCGGCGGAGGCAAGCGCTTCAATCCGTTCGCGCCGGAGGTACAGTCCGCCGCCGTTACCGTGGAAATAGAGGAGCACCGGCGCCCCGGGCCGGGCGGGCTTGTACCATGCCGCCAGCCGCTCGCCATCCGGCGTGGCGAGGCTGATTTCCTGCACGCCGGCGAGGCCAGCCTGCTCAGGTGTATAATGCGCCGGGTCGGGGAAATAGAGCAGGTGCCGCTGGAACAGGTAGAGCCCGAGGCAGCTCACTGCGTATAACCCCGCCGCCAGCACCGCAATCCAGATAATCCCTCTGACAATCATGCTCCCCCCCACGGTCATGCTCCCTGTCGCGGAAACAGCGGTACATAACGGAATGGCGGAAGCACGGCTACGGCGCGGGCGCTCCAGTCATGCTTGCTTAGCGGCAGAATTGCTCGCGGCGGCGCGATTGTGGGGGATTTTGCTTGTATCCAGCGAAAAATTGCGGAAGCTGCGGCATCCACTCCGAGCCAAGCTGAACCGCCATGCCAAATTTGCTTCTCGAATTTTTCTCCGAAGAAATCCCCGCGCGGATGCAGGCGCGCGCCGCCGAAGACCTCGCCCGCATGATGACGGAGGCCCTCCAGCAGGCGGGCCTTACCGTGACGGAAACCCGCTCGCTTTCGGGCCCGCGGCGCATCGCCTACATCGCGGAGGGCGTGCCGGAAAGCTCGGCCGCGACGGCCGAGGAGCGGAAAGGCCCGCGTGTGGGCGCGCCTGAGAAAGCGGTCGAGGGCTTCCTGCGTGCGGCGGGGCTCAAGAGCCTCGACGAATGCCAAGTCGCGAAGGACCCGAAGGGCGACTACTACCTCGCGCGCTGCGAGAAGCCTGGGCGTGCCGCCTCCGCCATCGTCGCCGAAGCGGTGCCCGCCATCGTGCGCAAATTCCCCTGGCCCAAGTCGATGCGCTGGGGCGCGGGGCGCATCCGCTGGGTGAGGCCCTTGCATTCGATCCTCTGCCTGTTCGGCGATAAGCCGGTCGAATTCGAAGTGGACGGCATCAGGAGCGGCGATGTCACCTATGGTCACCGCTTCCTGAGTGGCGAAAAAGCAACAGAACCAAAAACAATCAAAATTTCGAGAAGTTCGGACTATTCAGACGTTCTTCTGCACGCTAAGGTTGTGGTCGCAGGAGAAAAACGGGCGAAGGCGATCTTGGACGGCGCGCAATACGCCGCCGCCGAAGCTGGGCTCGCTCTTGTTGAAGATCACGGGCTGCTCACCGAGAATGCGGGGCTTGTTGAGTGGCCCGTGGTCCTTTCCGGCAAATTCGACGAAAGCTTCCTCGCCGTGCCCGGGGAAATCCTGATGACCTCGATGAGGGCGCATCAGAAATGCTTCTCCTTACGCCATAAAAAATCAGGGAAATTGGCCAACAGGTTCATCCTTGTCTCCAATCTGGAGGCAGCCGATGGCGGCAAGGCCATTGTGGCCGGCAACGAGCGCGTGATCCGCGCGCGCCTGTCGGATGCCAAGTTCTTTTGGGAAAACGACCGCCAGAGGCCGCTGACCGGACTCACGGAATTGCTCGGTCAGGTGACGTTCCACGAGAAGCTTGGAACGCAACTGGAGCGAGCATTGCGAATCGAGCTGCTGGCGCGGGAGCTTTCGCCCGACCTAGGCGCGGACGCTAGCGAGGCGGCGCGCGCGGCCCATCTCGCCAAGGCCGACCTAATGTCGGAAACGGTGGGCGAATTCCCCGAACTGCAAGGCGTCATCGGCCGCTATATCGCGCTGGCGCAGGGCGAGAAGCCCGTCGTCGCGGACGCCATCGCGGAACATTACAAGCCGCAGGGGCCGTCCGATGCCGTGCCATCGAACCCAGTTTCCATCGCGGTGGCGCTGGCCGACAAGCTCGACATGCTGGTGGGCTTCTGGGCCATTGGCGAGAAGCCCACCGGCTCGAAAGACCCTTACGCGCTGCGCCGCGCCGCGCTCGGCGTCATCCGCATCATCCTCGAACGCCAGCTGCGGCTGCGGCTGCGCGCGTTCCTGGTCCGCCTCTCGCTTGAGCTGGAGCTGACGCTCCGGGCCGAGGAAGCGCGGCACAAGGTGCGCGACATCGCCTGGGCGGAGCTTGGCCTCGATCTGAGCCGGCACCACCACGTGGAAATCGCCAAGGCGCTTTCCGCAAAATATTCGCTTGAGCCGGTCACCGGACCGGGAAAGGCGCACGACCTGCTGGAATTCTTCGGCGACCGCCTGAAGGTCTACCTCCGCGACCAGGGGGCCAGGCACGATCTCATCGACGCGGTGTTCGCTCTGCCGGGCCAGGACGATCTCCTGATGATCGTGCGGCGGGTGGAGGCGCTGGGCCGCTTCCTGGATACGGAGGATGGGGCGAGCCTTCTGGCGCTCGTCCGGCGCGCGCTCAATATCCTCAAGATCGAGGAAAAGAAGGACGGGCGAGGCTTCGATAGCAAGCTCGCCCCGAAACTGCTCAAGGAGAAGGAAGAGAAAGCACTCAGCGCGGCGGTCAAGACCGCCGGCAGCGAGGTTCAGACAGCCCTTGCGGACGAGAATTTCGAGGCGGCCATGGCGGCGCTCTCCAAGCTGCGCGAGCCGGTCGACGCCTTCTTCGACAAGGTCACGGTGAATGCGGACAAGCCGGAAATCCGCGAGAACAGGCTGATGCTGCTCGCGCAAATCCGCGCGCTGACACTCGAAATCGCAGACTTCTCGAAGATCGAGGGTTAACGCACCGCTAACAACGCACAATGAAGCACCTGTCCAGGGGCTTTTCGATATTGAATCTGGAGGTTTCTGTGAGGTCGCCAGTTGAGATAGCCGCGCGACCACAGCTGGCGACCTCAGAGAAACCTCCAGATTCCCACATCATTAGAAAAATGATTGAACGGTATGGACGGGGCTTTTGCCATCTCTACTGGCGGGTTTGAAAGCCGTTTGCGCCGCCTTTCCGGCCCCCCGGAAGGGGCGCGGTGGCAATATCGCCATGGCAGATTCCGGCCTGCCGGCCTTCACTGCGGCGGGCCGAGGCATGCAGCCTCTTGTTTCAAGGTGCGTTTGAAGGCCCGCGCCGCCTTTGGGGACCGCTCCTCATCAAGCTTCCTCACCTCTGTCCGCATGACAGCCATTGGCGCCCGGCGCGTCTCTATCGCGCGATTACAGCGATCCTCTTGGATAGGGACGCTCACGCCGCAAGGCGGTTCATCGAAAGCATTCCGCCCGTCAAGACGCGCGGACGCTGCCTCCACGCTCTTGAGAATGGCATCGAACGGCCACCCCACCCATTCTTCTGATGACTGTTCGGTGCTGCCGTGGCAGGTCCAACCGTCCTCTTCCCTTTTCACCGGCCGGCCGCGGCATAGGCGCCGATCCCAAGCGCGGCGAGCATGGCAATCAAGACAACGGCGCCGAGCTTGTGTTGCCAATAATCCGCGCGCTCCCAGGCTAACGCGTCGTCCGTTTGCGCATGGGCCAGCCTGACGCGCACAAGCCAGACGCAAACCACGTTGAACAGGATCGCAACCGCCCCGAACGCGGCCTTCGTCCAGAGCAGAGGCGTCACGGCGGCCTGCATGAGGAGGACGCCGCCGGTCAGCAGCACGCCCGCAAAGGCCGGGATTTCGATGATCTTATCCACGTTCCAATGCAGTTTCGATATGAACAGCCGCATATCGCTGCCGCCACCGCTTCCGTGCTCGAACGCGACCTCGACCAGGATGCAGCCAAGCCAGACGCCCGCGAAAGTCAAATGCAAAACTAGAACGGGACTCACGGCATTCCCTCCAACGCAAGGCCACTAACGCAACTCAGACTGCGTTAATCGTTTACCGCTTCCGGACTTCTAATGCAAGTGCACTTGCGTTAGACATATCGCATGTCTCCACCACCCCATAAACCGCCGTCGAAGGGTCCGGCCGGCTTCCCGGAAAAACTTGGCGTTCCCGCAAAGCGCCCAGGCGGCCGCAGCGCCAAGGTGCGTTCCGCCGTGCTGAAGGCAGTTTTTGCGCTACTCGTGGAGAAGGGCTTCCCCGTATTCACGATTGCTGAGGCGGCCAGCCGGGCCGGCGTGCACGAAACAACGATTTACCGCCGCTGGGAAACAAGAACGGCGCTGGCACTCGACGCCTGCCTCGACTTTTCGGACAGCGTGTTTTCGCTTCCCGATAAGGGATCGCTGGCGGAGGATCTCGCCGCTCTTGCATCGCAGGTTGCTGCGGTGCTGCAGTCCCCCGTAGGCAAGGCGCTTCTGGACATGAGTGCCGCCGCAGACGCACATTCCGCCGATGCCCGCCGGGCCTTTTGGCATAAGCGGTTCGAGGCGGTTTCGCCGGTAGTGCAGCGGGCCATCGCGCGGGGCGAGATCCCTGCGGATACCAATGCCTTCCACGTGATCGAAGCGGCCATAGCCCCGCTCTACTTCCGGGCGCTTGTCAGCCTGCAGCCAATCGGGGAATGGCCGCTTCGCGAAACGGTCCTGCGCCTGGCCTCGTCGCTATCCAAATGCAAATGAATGCCATCCGCATTCCGCTGGCGGTCAGGCTTTTGAAATTTCAAAACCTGACATTAACGCTCGCACGTGTTAAGTCGCGGCGGGGACAAGTTTCGGGCAGCCATGTTCAGTGCAATCAAGAACATATACCGTTTGACCAAGGCGGGCTTGACGCTCGCCTGGCATGGCGTTGGGTTCATACCTCAATCCATCTCGCTGCCCGGCCCCTTGCGCGCGCTGCGCGATACGGACGATGACGGCGCTGCGGCAAAGCGCCGGAGCGAGCGGCTTTCGCGCGCGATCCCGGCACTCGGCCCAAGCTACATCAAGCTCGGGCAGTTTCTCGCCACGCGCGCCGATGTTGTCGGACCGCAACTCGCGGGCGCACTCGGTTCCTTGCGCGACCGGCTTCCGCCATTCCCCGAGGCGCAGGCCAAGAGTGAGTTGGAAGCAGCATTCGGCAAGCCCTGGAGCGCCGTTTATAGCGAGTTCGGCCCGCCGGTTGCCGCGGCTTCGATCGCTCAGGTGCACAAGGCCCTCGTGCAATCGAACGGCGGCCCGCACGCGGTCGCGGTCAAGATTTTGCGCCCCGGTATCGAGAAGCGCTTCGAGCGCGACCTCAAGAGCTTCTATTTCGCCGCCCGCCTGGCGGAGCACGTCTCGCCGCAATCGCGCAGGCTCCGCCCGGTTGCCGCCGTGGATACGCTCGCGCAGTCCGTGCTGCTTGAGATGGACTTGCGGCTTGAGGCGGCCGCGATCTCCGAGATGGCACAGAACATCGCCAAGGCGGGCGATCGCGATTTCCGCGTGCCGCAGGTCGATTGGGTGCGCACGGCCAGGCGCGTCATGACGCTCGAATGGATCGGCGGCATTCCGCTCACCGATCTTGCCGCTGTCGAAGCATCGGGCCTCGACCGCAAGGCGCTGGCGCTCAACGTCATCCGCTCCTTCCTCAAGCATGCCATCCGCGACGGCTTCTTCCACGCCGACATGCACCAGGGCAATCTATTCGCCGATCCGCACGACAGCGCCCTCATCGCGGTCGATTTCGGCATCATGGGCCGCATCGGCCACAAGGAGCGCCGGTTCCTGGCCGAAATCCTCTACGGCTTCATCACCAAGAATTACCGGCGCATCGCGGAAGTCCATTTCGAGGCAGGCTATGTGCCGGCGACCCAGGATGTGGCTGCCTTCGCGCAGGCGCTGCGCGCGGTGGGCGAGCCGATCATGGGCAGGCCCGCCGCCGAAATCTCCATGGCGCGGCTCTTGACCCAGCTCTTCGAGATCACCGATCTGTTCCAGATGCGCATGCGGCCCGAGCTTCTGCTTCTGCAAAAGACCATGGTCGTGGTCGAGGGCGTGGCCCGCTCGCTCGATCCCAACATCAATATGTGGGACGCGGCCGAGCCGGTCGTGCGGGCGTGGATCGAGGAGCAGCTGGGGCCGGCGGCGCAGATGCGCGACGCCGTTGCGGGCGCTGGCGCATTCGCCACCGCTATCAGGCAGGCGCCGCAGCTTCTTGAGAAAACCGCGCGGATCGCGGAAGCCCTGAGCGAGGAGCGCGCCGCCGCCCAGGCATCCCCGTCAGCGAACTGGCTTGCGATCCGGGGCCCGCTTTGGATCGCCACGGCCGCGCTGACCGTCATCGCCGCCAAGCTCCTGCTCGGCTAAAACACTTTCAGCAAGGCCAGTTTCGCCGTTACCGCGAGGGGGAAATGCCCGGCTATGGATCGCCGTGGCGGCCTTTGGCTGCCCTCCGATAACAGCAATCGAGGTACCGCGATCGACGCTCTGGCAGGTGGCGATACCGGGTCCGGTTAGGCAGTTCCCTGGCGGCGCCGTGGTGAAGCTGGCGGGTTTATCCGGTGTCCGGCACGGTAACAGGTGCCAGCTCCCGCCGCCGCCCCGAATATATGGCGGTTCGCGCCGTTCCAGGACGGCAGCCGCGAAGGCGATCGAACTGGCTTCGTGTAACATAGTGTTAACCTCGTTTGCCCGGTTTTTTGGGCGGCTGGCAGTGCTTCTCAAGTTTTAGACAATATAGCACCGCCCCCTTGAGGAAGCGTTAAGGGGCGTAGAGGTTGCTGTAGTCTATTGATATATATGCGCAATTTGTGTTGCTATGAGCTGGACTGCGGGATGCGCTTTGGTTAATTTGGGAGCTGCTCTTATATTTAACGGACTTTTTGAACCGTGTAAATTGACCAAAAAACTGCAAAAAAACGCACAAATATCGCAAAATCCACCATGCTGCGCCCACGTTAACCATACCGTCATTAACCATGATAAGCGCTTATGCGAAATATACTGCTTGTTAGGATGTTGACGAAGTCGCAATGCCAAGCCTGCTTGCATAGATCCCGGCTGCTGTCCCGGCAAAGCCAGGGGCTTTTCCGGAAAGAGCTAGGAACTGCTCAGGCGGATTCCGTATTGCGGATATTTGCCTTGGGTCCCCGCTTTCGCGGGAACGACGCTGCGGCCGGCTTGTCGGCGCTTGAATTGGTTTCAATTGCCGGATCGAGGTTCACTCGCTTGCGGGAACAGGCAGGTTCGTCCCAATTTAGTGCCCGGCAGCACGAAGGCCCATCGCGATGGGCCTTCGCACGCTTGAACCTCGTTTATTCGAACCGGGCGGTTCCGGTACCTGTTACCACCTGATCCTGAGGACGCCATTGCCGCCGTAGCTCTGGCCTTGACCGGAGAACTCGCCATCGAACTGGGCAATAAGCGCTATGCTGTCGGTAACGTCGAACTTTACGCCCGCATCGACCTTCGCCGCGTCGCGGGCAAAGCCGAATCCCTCGATGGAGGACGATGCCAAAGGCGATAAAGTCAGGTACGAGTTAACGTTGAAGTTAGGATTGAACTCATGCACCCAAGCCGCACGCACGAAGGGCACCAAAGTCTGGTTGAAACTAACCATCCGCGTATCGAGCTGAAGTCCAACAGAACTCCTCAGCGAAGCCGCCGAGCTGGGGTCATACGTCAGGCCTAAGAGCCCCAGGCTGTTCTCGGTGAAGCCATTACTGCGGAAATAGGCGCCGTCCACACCCGCGAACGGCGTAACATTATAGCCGTCGAAGGGTTGCCGCCAGCCAGCCTCAAGCCGCCCGCCGGCGCCATCGCTCTGGAACTTACCCGTGGCCTGCTCGGTCAAGGTGACCCACTGAAAGGACCGGGCGTTTTGGTTGTAATAATGGGCGTATTGAGCGGTGCCCATAAAATAGGCCGGCCCAAAAGTCTTCACCCCGTAGAGGCCTACGTGCACACCCTCAACCGTTCCGTTGGTCTGCAGTTGATTCGCCGAATACGTCGAGTTTGTGTAGCCGGCGGCAATGCCCACGAGAGCAGTGGGGTCGAACTGAAAATCGAACCCCGCGGCGACACCCCCAGTCGTCGCACTCAGATTGCCCAAATTGCTGGCGGCATCGGGACGGAACGAGCCCGTCTCGCCAAGGCCGGCGACCCACGTTCGCCACCCGTGCCCATCGGCTACGGGGCCCCCATCCTTTAGGCCGCCCGCATCCTTTAGAGTGAGCGGCGTGATAGCGTTCATGCCCGGTCCGCCGATAGTCCAGTACAAGGCCTGCCCGATCATGGCGGAACCGAACAGCCTGGATGCGCCGAACGCTGTTTGCTGCGCTCCGGACACGCCTCCGCCGAAGATCTGGGTCGTTGTGACGTTGGTACCGCCGGTACCACCCGTACCCCCGGTACCGCCGGCAGCGCAGAGCGTGATAGTGTTGTTATCCAGCGTTACCGCACCTGTTGACGCCAAAGCCCTGCCGCAGGTGATCGTAGCGCCGGTGTTCAGTGTGATGCTGGTATGCGCGAGGATGTTGCCTGCGAAGGCGGTATTCGTGCCGAGTGTCGCCGAGCTACCGACCGCCCAATACACATTGTTGCCATTAGCACCGTTGATCAACAGGACAGCCGAATTGGGGGCAGTCGTCAGCGTGCTCCCGATCTTGAAGATAAATTGTGAAGCAGAGTTGCCTTGGCCGTTAAGCGTGAGTAACCCTGTCAGCCCAACAGCCGGTCCCGCAAAGCCATAGACGCCGGCAATAAGGGTTTTACCGCCCAGGTCCTGACCCGTCAGGGTTTGTGTGACTGGCATGCCCATCAATGTATTGTAGGCGGTGGTAAGCTCGGTTTGAGCCAGTCCTGCGAGCGCATCCGTGTGTATCGTTCCTGGCGCCACCACGGTTCCTGGGGGAAAACCTGTAACCGCGCTTCCCGGCGAGACCCCGAGGTTTCCCTGAATAACGCTAGGGCCGGTGTTGGTGACCGTGGAATAGGCGAGCACCCCAAAGGTCTGTAAGTCAGTTCCCAGGATTTGCGCCTCGGCATCGCTCATTGGAGCGGCTCCCAGCACGCCGAGAGTCGCCATAACCGTCGCCGCCGCTAACGGCCGCCTGCTCCTTTGTCTTGCTGCGTTCGTGATTGATTTGTCTCGGGCTATACTTTTGGGCGCAACTGCGCGCTTGGCCCGGCGAGGGTACTTTCTCATTTTTGACATCCCAGTTGAAAAGAACACGGTTTGGGGCCGCGGCCTCCAACAAGGGAGTACCATCCCAATCCTCACTCGCTACTGGGATCAGTTCTACCACCGGCTGTCTTTGTTGAACATGAACGCGCAACGGTTGCACCGATTCGCTTGCATCAAGTGGCTAATATGCCACAATAGAGCCCTGTCCGCCGATGAGATCGAGCGAGCGCCGAGGCCAAGGCCGCCTCGGCAGGCGGATTACGCCAGTAACTTTAACGCGCCCCCAAGCGGCGCCATGCCGCAGGGCATACTATCTGGCGTCAGCCACACCGTTTGCACATTTTGGTGCTGTGCCGTCTGAGCTTTTGAAGGATATTGACACCTCCAGGAACAAGCCGGCTGCTAGGCGCGGCCTTGGCACTTATGATAGAGTTTTCTAAAATGTAGCAGGGGCCAGGCCTGCACAACGGGGCGATCGGGGGAAGGTGTCACATGGGGGGAACTAAAGAAGACCCCGAACTTGCCGAGGTTCGAGCCATCCTTCTTAAGGTGCAGCGCCTGGGCGCCGAGCCGGAAGAGCAGCCGGGCCCCAAAGAACCGGCCCCGGCTGCAACGCCCGCCGCGCCAGGATCGCACGCAGCCAACATCGCCGTTTTCGACCGCAAGCATACGGCAATCCAGAAGGGAAAAGACGCGGCCCGCCCCCCAAGAAAGGGCCTCGCTATCTATCTGGGCATCACCGCGGCGCTGATCGCGGCCAGCGGCATCCTTTACGTCACGGGCGCCGTCAGCCCGCCAGCCGCGCCCCCTGCCTTGACACAGCAAGATCGGGAAGCGCTTCTCACCGAGGCGCACCGGCTGCTGAGCGAAGGCGATGTCGCGGGTGCCCGGACCCGTCTGCTGCAGGCGGGGGCCGAACACCAGGCGGACACGGCATTCGTACTCGCGCAATCCTACGATCCCAACTACCTGCAATCCCTGCCAAACGCCAACACCGCCCCAGACGCTCCGGAAGCGGCACGCTGGTACAAGAAGTGGTATGAGCTTGCGGTGCAGAGCGGCCTCGAAATGGACCCGGGCCGGCTGCAGCGCATCATCAATGCCATGCCGAGGCATTAAAACCCTTTGAACCTGGGCTTTGCCGCGATTAAGAAGGGCGGCGAGTCCGTTTTATAAGTGCTTCAATTTGCCGGGGAGTTCCGGCACTCCAACCTTGGAAGAGGGGCAGTGCAGATGCGTTCGTTCATCCTAGCCGCCGGGCTTGCCGTCTGGCTGCTTTGTCCGGCCTCCGCTCAGGGTCCGCTTGCCCCGGGCAAGCCGGGGAGCAGGCTCGTCACGGTCTTGTCGGATGGGCTTTCCGAGCCCGCCGGCCCGGCCTCCCAAGTGCTAAGCGAGCTTTCCATCGAGTTGGACAAGGAAAGCGACGTGCGCCTCCTCGCCATCAGCAGCTATGGCGGCATCTCCAACGTGCGCGACCTGCTTCTGCTTCGCGGCACCGACTTCGCGATCCTCAACAGCGACGTTCTAAGCTATCCCGATATCGCCACCTCGCTTCCCGACGCCCGCAAGAAAATCCGCCTGGTGGCTCCACTCGTGCACCAAAGAGTGCTCCTGTTCGCGAAACGCGGTATCAAGGGCCTCGATGGGCTGCGCGGGCGCAAGATCGGCGTTCCAGCCAAGCTCCCCTCCCGCGAGATCACGGCAAAGACCATTCTGGGATTGCTGAAAATCAATGCCGAGGTTTTGCCTGTCGATAGCAAGGATCAGGCGAACAAGCAGCAAGACCCCGACGCCGTCCTGCTCTACGAAAAGGACTTGGCCAGCCTTCAGGCTTTGGGCATTACCCCCGCCACCCATCGCCTCCTGCCCATCCCCGCCTCTGGCCCCCTGGCTGGCACCTACTCCGCCAGGAAACTCGGCAACGACGCCTTGCCGGGCTACGATGCCGGTGGCGCTGAGACGGTCCAGGTGACCGCACTCCTGGCCGCGTTCGATTGGAGCCCCAAGCAGGGCCGCTACGCCGACGCCATAACGTTCGCCGACCGTGTCTATGCGGCCGCGCCCAAATTCCGGCAGCACAACCCCAACTCGCCTTTCAGCAGAATCGACCTTAGAACGCCGGTTCCTGGATGGAAATATTTCGGCCCGGCCGAGGTGCTTGCCAAAGCCGCTCCCGCGGTGGCAGCCAAGGAGGACCCCCTGGTCCCGGCGCCCGCGGCACCCGAGCCGGCATCCCAGCCGGCTAATACACTCAGGGTCATCGCCGCAAACCGGCCTCCGCTCCTCAACCCGCAGGACAAGGACGGCGGCATCGTCTTGAAGATCCTGACGAGTGCGCTTAGCGCCGCGGGGGTTCCAGTTTCCGTGCAGTGGGCCGATAGCGACAAGGCGGCCCTTGGCGAGCTTGCCGCTGGCAAGAAGGCCGATATCGGGCTCTTCTTCCAGGCGCCCCACTGCGACACGCCCACTAACCAATCCGCGCTCGAAGCCCAGGTTTGCGACCAGCTGGTCCTGACCGATCCGCTGATGCAGGCTGTCATCGCCGTGTTCACGCCGCTCGATATGCCGCTCGACCCCAAGAACGCAGCCACCTCCCCGCAAGCGCAAACGCTGTGCGTGCCCGACAACCAGACTGTCCCTGAAGGCACGCTCGAAGAGATCCCTTGGATAAAGCCGTCGAGCGTCAAAATGGCACGCCCGAAATCGCTGGTGAATTGCCTGGTTGCGCTTCAGCAGCACGAGGCGGGCGGCTTGATCGCGATAGAGCCTGAAGTCCGCTTTACCGTTGAAAGACTGGCGCTGACGCAGTCCTTCCAGATTGCGCAAAGGCCGGGCAATACGGCCAGCCTGCACGCCGCGACGGCCAAGGAAAATCCCCGCCAGGCCGAACTCATCCAAACCGTCAACGATGCCCTGGCGAAGTTCAAGGCAAGCAGCGCCTACTCACAGGTCATCGCGTCCCACCTCGCGGACCTAACCGGCACGCAGGTGAAACAGCCTTAGCGGGAGTAAATGGGGGGCATGGTGCGCTGAATGAGGGAATCTCCCCTCACCCTGTCCCTCTCTCCCTGAGAGAGGGACGCCCTCACAACGGCTGCGGCCGGACTCCCCCTCCCAGGGGGAGAGGGCTGGCGTGAGGGGAGATTCACTTCATTCAGCGCACCACACGGTGCAAAAAACAGCGCCTCCAGGTGCGCCAGGGCGTGCTTATTCCGCCGCACAAACGGAAGAAGAGCAGCAAGGTGCGCCCTGCTGCCCAAGTTCTATCTCCCGATGCTTTTTAATTCGCCAGCGCCGATGGGACTGCGCTAGCTTATCCTCCCCAGACTTGGGCGCCGTGGCTTCTTGAACGGAGCATCTATCGACCCATGTCAATTCGGAATGGCAGGTTAGCGAAAAACGCAGAGCTTGTCACGAACTCTTAGTGAGAACCTGCCAGAAATATTTTGGCCCTCTTAAGGCGATCCCCAAAAGTTTCAAAAACATCGGACTAAAACCCGCCGCGCGGCATTGCACCTGCCCCAAGAACACGGTATGTCCCTGCCCATGGAGCACGGCTAGAAGTAGCAGGAGCAGACCTTTCCGGCCGGCCGGGCTCCCGCACTTCCGGCATGGGAGCCAGCCTCAACTAACGAATCGATTGGGCCGCGGGGTGTGAGAGGCGGCGGAGCGGATTATGAGACTTAGCCAATTTTTCCTTCCCGTATTGCGGGACGATCCCAAGGAAGCCGAAATCGTCTCCCACCGGCTGATGCTCAGGGCGGGCATGATCCGCCAGGCGAGCGCCGGCATCTATTCCTGGCTGCCGCTGGGCTTCCGCGTGCTCAAGAAGATCGAGCAGATCGTGCGCGAGGAGCAGNNATGCTGCGCATCAAGGACCGGCACGATCGCGACATGCTCTATGGCCCCACGAACGAGGAGCAGGTCACGCAGATCTTCCGGGACGCGGTGAAATCCTATCGCGACGTGCCCAAGAACCTCTATCACATCCAATGGAAGTTCCGCGACGAGGTCCGCCCACGCTTCGGCGTGATGCGCGGGCGCGAGTTCCTGATGAAGGACGCCTACTCCTTCGATCTCGACGAGCAAGGTGCGCGGCAATCCTATTACCGCATGTTCGTTGCCTACCTGCGGACCTTCGCGCGGATGGGCCTGAAGCCCGTGCCGATGAAGGCCGACACCGGCCCCATCGGTGGCGATCTTTCGCACGAGTTCATCATTCTCGCGGATACTGGCGAGTCCGAGGTGTTCTGCGACCGCGACCTGGTCGAGATGCCGGTTCCGGACGAAGCGACCGATTACGGCCAGAACCTTGAGGACGTGGTGAAGCGCTGGACGGGCAAATATGCGGCCACCAGCGAGATGCACGACCCCGAGCGCTTCGAACGCGAAGTGCCGGCGGAGCGGCGGCTTTCGGCGCGCGGCATCGAAGTCGGCCACATCTTCTATTTCGGCACCAAATACAGCGCCAAGATGAAGTGCCAGGTGCAGGGGCCGGACGGGCAGCTCGTTACCCTGCAAGGCGGCTCTTACGGCGTGGGCGTCTCGCGGCTCGTTGCCGCGATCATCGAGGCGAGCCACGATAGCGCGGGCATCGTCTGGCCCGACGCCGTGGCGCCGTTCACGATCGGCCTCATCAACCTGAAGCCCAGCGATGCCGCCTGCAACGAGGCTTGCGCCAAGCTCTATAACGCGTTTGGCGGCGCCGCCCAAAGCGACGTTCTCTACGACGACACGGGCGAAAGTGCCGGCGCGAAATTCAAGACCATGGATCTGATCGGCCTGCCCTGGCAGGTCATCGTCGGGCCGAAGGGCCTGGCATCCGGCGAGGTTGAGCTGAAACGCCGCGCCACCGGCGAAAGGATGACGCTTGCCCTTGATGCGGCCATAAAGAAATTGCACCAAGCCCCCTGCGGCGGTCCGGGCGCATCCAGTGCGGCGCATGACGAGGCCCAGCCTCGAAGCGCAAGCGCGCCCAAGCCAACGGCCAAGACCAAATCGCGAGGCAAGGAATGAGGCAGCAGGCGCGGACGGCGCGCGGTAATACTGGGGCGTTTGCGCCTTTCGAGTGGCTGCTTGCCTTCCGCTACCTCCGCGCCCGGCGCAAGAAGGGCTCGGTATCGGTCATCGCGGTTTTCGCGGTGCTTGGCATCACGCTGGGCGTGGCCACGCTCATCATCGTGCTCTCGGTCATGAACGGCTTCCGCAAGGAGCTGTTCGACAAGATCCTCGGGCTGAACGGCCATGTGATCGCCCGGCCCATCGCCAGGAATTTCACCGACTATCCCGAGACGGCCGAACGGCTCAAGGCCGTGCCGGGCGTCAAGTCGGCCCTTGCCGTGGTGGAGGGGCAGGTGATGATCTCCTCGCAATCCGGCTCCTCCGGCATCATCGTGCGCGGCCTCCAGGCGCAAGACCTCAATGCGCTATCCTCCATCTCGGGCAACATCCGCTACGGCACGCTTGAGGGCTTCGACGAGTCCGGCGGCATCACCATCGGCACGAGACTCGCCAATTCGCTCAATGTCTTCGTGGGCGGCGAGGTCTCGATCCTGGCGCCGCGCGGGGCTTCGACGCCATTCGGCACCGCGCCCCGGGTGAAGCGCTATCCGGTGAAGGCGATCTTCGAGATGGGCATGTCGGAATACGACAACACCATCGCCTTCCTGCCGCTGAAGGAGGCACAGAGCTACTTCAACCTGCCCGGCTCCGTACATGTGCTGGAACTGGTCCTCCACAATCCCGATGCCGTCGATACCATGCGGGGCGCCCTGCAGGACGCTGCTGGGCCGGACATATTGCTGAGCGACTGGCGGGTGCGCAACGCGACCTTCTACAACACGCTCAAGGTTGAGCGGAACGTGATGTTCATCATCGTGATGCTGATCGTGGTGGTGGCGACGCTGAACATCGTCTCGGGGCTGACCATGCTCGTCAAGAACAAGGGGCGCGACATCGCGGTCCTGCGCACGATGGGGGCCACGCGCGGAGCGATCATGCGTGTGTTCTTCATCAGCGGGACGAGCATCGGCGTTCTGGGCACGTTACTGGGGGTTGTCCTTGGTGTTGGCATAAGTACGCATCTGGAGGACATCCGGGCATTCCTCTCCTGGGTGTTCAGCATGCGGCTATTCGATCCGCAGGTCTATTTCCTGTCGAGGCTGCCATCCGAACTCGATCCAGCCGAGGTTGCCGTCGTGGTCGCGGTTTCGCTTCTTCTCTCGATGGGCGCAACGATCTATCCCGCACTGCAAGCTGCGCGGCTCGACCCAGTGGAGGCTTTGCGTTACGAATGACCAAACTGGGACGCGAATTTTCCGGAACACGGCCCGTATTGCAGCTCGTATCGCTGGAGCGGACCTATGTGCAGGGCGACCGTGCGCTGCCAGTGTTGCGCGGCGCCTCCGCCGAAATCTTCGAGGGCGAGGCAGTGGCACTTGTCGGCCCCTCGGGCTCAGGCAAATCCTCCCTCCTGCACATGGCCGGGCTGCTTGAGAAACCGGGCGGCGGAAGCGTGCTGCTCAACGGCGTCGACTGCACCGCCCTCTCGGACCGCGAGCGCACCCGTGCCCGGCGCACGCAAATCGGCTTCGTCTACCAGTTTCACAATCTGCTGCCAGAGTTCACCGCCGTCGAAAACGTGATGATGCCGCAATTGCTGGCAGGCGTGCGGAAACGCGACGCCAAGGCGCGGGCGATGGAGCTTCTGGCGAATTTCGGCCTCCACGAGCGCGCGAGCCACCGCCCAGCCGAGCTTTCCGGCGGCGAGCAACAGCGCGTGGCCATCGCCCGCTCCGTCGCCAACAGCCCTTGCGTGCTCCTGACCGACGAGCCAACCGGCAATCTCGATCCTCACACAGCCGACCGCGTGTTCGAGGAGCTGATCTATTTCATCAAGGCTTCGGGCGTGGCCGCGCTGATGGCGACGCACAATTTCGACCTCGCCGCCCGCATGGACCGCGTGCTGGTGCTCGACGAAGGGCTTCTGGTCGACGCTCCCCGGCCCCAGAACCAACCCGCCTATACCCCGCAATCACGGTACGGGTGAGTTCTGGCGGGTCCGGACAGTTGGCGGCCCGCACAAGGCGAATCTCCCCATGGGAGAGGGGATGCCGGTATTTCCGCTGCGGGCAGTTCAGGGGTCCCTTCTCCCATGGGGAGAAGGACAGGATGAGGGGTAATGCCCTGTGGCGCATGCCTCCTCCTTCGCTGGAACCGCCAGCCCGGCTAAGACTTCAGGCAGCCAGCAAGACTTTCCGCATCGCTGCGCATGAGCGCGAAATAGTGCCCGGCCCCTGCTGGGATCGCCGCTCCCACCTCATCAAGGACGCCGCGCTTCGCTTTCGTACCCGCTGTCAGCATCTGCACAAGCTTGGGGGGAAACTCGGGCTCCGAGAAGACGCAAATCGCCATGGCCTCCTCAATCTTCCCCCGTATGGCGGCAAGCCGCTTCGCGCCAGGTGCCTGCTCCGGGCTGACCGTAATGGAGCCCGCGCTGCTCAGCCCGTATCGCGTCTCGAAATACTGCGTGACATCGTGGAACACGATGAACGGTCTGCCCGCGAGCCCCGCCAGCGTGGCCTTCAGCTCCGCGTCGAGCGCGGCAAGCGCCGCTTCGAGCTTGGCCGCATTGGTTTGATAGCGAGCCGCGTGCGCGGGATCGATCACCGAGAATTCCTGCGCCAAGTGGCGCGACATCGCAGTGGCGTTCAGCGGGTCGAGCCAGAAATGCACATCGGAGCCGCCTTCGCCATGGCTATGGCTGTGGCCGTGCTCATCGCCATCCCCGTCCGCGCCAGCCTCATGCCAGCCGCCTTCGCGAACCGGCAGCAGCCGGAGCCCCGGCGTTTTCTCAAGCTCGATCACGCGCGCCTTTGCGGGAAGCGACTTTAACGCCCGTTCAAGAAAGACCTCAAGGTTCTCCGAGACGAAGACGACGGCATCCGCCTCGCTCAGCGCCTTGGCGTCCGACGGCTTGAGCGCGTAGGAATGCGGGGACGCGGCTCCATCGAGCAACAACCTTGGCTCCGTCACCCCTTCCAGAATTGCCGCGGCGAGCGAATGAACGGGCTTGATCGAAACTACCACGCGAGGCCCCGCCAAGGCAGGCCAGACGCCAGGAAAAAGGCCCATGGCGGCCACGGCCACAAGGCAAACGCTTAAATAATACCTCAACCTCGCCATCCGCACCCCCGAGGCACAATGCCAACGATGTAATGGTGTAACATAGCACAAAAGTCAAATCACCGGCTCGGGAGCAGCCACAGCTCCCCCAGCATTTCCGGCGTGCACATAATGACGATTGCGTTACAGTTTGGCTTGGCTTCAGGCATGAGCGTGTCTCCGCTCGATCCCATGACTTTGACGATCGCGCTCGCCGATTTGCAGTCCTGCATGTAAGCGTTTTCGCGCTGAGCACCTGCCCCGTAAGCATCTGCAGTAGGCCGCGACTGCGCGATGTTGTATGCTTGGCGCGCAACCGCTAAGACATAACCTATGGATCAGCTTAACTTTCCCGCCCCGCCCTTTTTCGATCCCGTCGCCGTCCGCGAGGAGCTTAACTCCTATTGGCAGGAGAGCGGCGAGAACCAAGCGCAAGCCCGGCCGCGCGTGCTCAAACGCCTCAAGGAACTGAAGGCCTATGCGCGCGAGCAGGCGCAAGCCGTCCTTGAGCGCACCAAGGACGGGCGCAAATGTGCCGCCGCGCTGTCGCAGTTCCAGGACGAGCTGATCAAGGTCATCTACGATTACTCCACCGGCCACATCTACCAGGCGCAGAACCCCACCGCAGCCGAGCGCATGGCGCTGGTCGCCACCGGCGGCTATGGACGCGGTCTTCTCGCTCCCGGATCGGACATCGATCTGCTCTTTCTGCTTCCCCACAAGAAGACGCCTTGGGGCGAGAGCACCGTGGAGTCGGTTCTCTATTTCCTCTGGGATCTCGGCTTCAAGGTTGGGCACGCGACCCGGACCATCGAGCAAACGCTCAGGGCAGCCAGGGAAGACATGACCATCAGGACGACGCTCCTGGACTCCCGCCTGATATACGGCGATACAGCGCTCTTCGACGGCATGTGGACGCGCTATCTGTCGAACGTGGTTCAGGGCACCCAGCGCGAATTCATCGCGGCCAAGCTTGAGGAGCGCGAGTTGCGGCTCAAGCGGGCGGGCGGAACGCGCTATAGCGTGGAACCGAACGTCAAGGAGGGCAAAGGCGGCCTGCGCGACCTCAACATGCTGCATTGGTTCGCGCTGTACCTGAACCCCAGCAAGCAGAAGCAACCCGAAAGCGGTATCTTCACAGCCCACGAGACGGCCGTCTTCAACCATTGCGAAGCCTTCCTCTGGACGATCCGCTGTTACCTCCACTTCCTGGCGGGCAAAGCCGAGGAGCGCCTCTCCTTCGATTTGCAGCCCGAGATGGCGCGCCTGTTGCGCTATCACGACCGGCTCGGGCTCTTGGGCGTCGAGCGGTTCATGAAACACTACTTCCTGGTTGCCAAGGACGTGGGCGACCTGACCCGCACCGTCGTTTCGAGCCTGGAACTGTGGCAGCTCAAGACCGTGCCGACGCTCAGCGATTTTCTGGGCACCCTGCCTTGGAGGAACCGCGCCAAGCTCGCCGCCACGACCGCTTTCAGGGTCGACAACAACCGCCTGAACGTCAAGCAACCAGACGTTTTCCAGAAAGATCCTGTCAACCTGATCCGCTTTTTCGTCGAGGCCGAGCGCAACAACCTGCTTCTCCATCCGGAAGCGATCCGCCTGATCCGCTCCTCGCTCAGGCTGATCGACGACAATTTCAGGGCCAATCCGGAGGCCAACCGGCTCTTCCTTGAGTGCCTGACCTCGCACGATGCACCGGACACAGCGCTCAGGTACATGAACGAGGCTGGCGTGCTCGGCCGCTTCATCCCCGATTTCGGCCGCATCGTGGCGATGGCGACGTTCAACATGTACCATCGCTTCACGATCGACGAGCACACGATCCAGGCAGTGGGCATCATTTCGCGAATCGAAAAAGGGCAATTCGCCGAGGAGCATCCGCTATCGAGCGAGATTATCCACGGACTGCAGCACCGCCGTGCGCTGTACGTGGCGCTGCTGATGCACGACGTGGCCAAGGCGGTGGAAGGCGATCACAGCATCGTGGGCGCCGATATGGCGCGGAAGCTTGCGCTGCGCATCGGGCTGGATCACGCCGAGGCCAACACGGCGGCGTGGCTCGTCAGGCATCATTTGCTCATGAGCATCACCGCCCAGCACCGCGACGTATCCGACCCGCAAACCATCAAGAATTTCACCGACATCGTGCAAAGCCCGGAGCGCCTGAAGCTTTTGCTGCTGCTGACCGTCGCCGACATCCGCGCTGTGGGACCGGGCGTCTGGAACGCCTGGAAAGGCCAGCTCCTGCGGGCGCTCTATTACGACAGCGAGCCCGTTCTGGGCGGCGGCCATACGCACGAGCCGAGAGCCGCGCGCATCGAAATGGCGCAATCGCGCCTGCGCGAAGCCGTCGCGGACTGGCCCAGGTCCGAGGTGGACCGCTTCATCCAGCGCCACGAGCCCGATTACTGGCTCAAGACCGATAGCGAACGGCAGGTGCAGCATGCCCAACTGCTCCGCTCCTTCGAGGGTACCCATCCTCCCGTGGCATTCGATGTCAAGAGCGACGAATTCCGCGGCCTCACCGAGCTGACGCTGGTAACGAAGGACCATCCGAGGCTGCTTGCGCTATTCGCGGGCGCCTGCGCGGCGGCCGGGGCGAACATCACCTCCGCCCAAATTTCGACGACGCGGGACGGCATCGCGCTCGACACGATTTTCCTGCAGCGGTTTTACGCGGACGAGGAGGAATTCGAACGGGCCGGGAGAATCGCGCGCACGATTGGCGACATTCTCTCCGGCAAGCGCTCGATGGACACGTTGGAAACGCTACGCAAGCGAATGAAGCCAAAGACCGATGCGTTCACAGTGGCGCCGGACGTGATCCTCGACAACACCGCTTCGCAAGAGCTGACCGTGGTCGAGGTTCATGCCCTCGACCGGCCTGGGCTGCTGTTCGATCTGGCGCGCGGGATTAGCGATCTGGGCCTCGATATTTCGTCGGCGCACATCGCCACCTTCGGCGAGAAGGCGGTCGACGTGTTTTATGTGACCTGCCGCGACAGAAAGAAGATAGCGGGCGATGACAAGCCCATGATCCGCGAACGCCTGCTAGCCCTGCTGAACGGCAGCTAGCAGTCTGCCGGACTTAACACCCAACGGTGGCAGGGGCTGGAATCTGGCTCTTTTGAATTTTGAGTGGGAGCGGGTAGATAATTGTTTAGGCCCTGGCGTGAGGGTTGACGGCTGAGAAGTCGAGGTTTCCCGCAACGAGGTAGACGGCGGTTCGCATGGTTTTGAACCGGCCTAAACCCCTTGCCTTGCGCTTGACTGCCTGGAACCGGCCTTGGAGCGCTTCACATTTGTGCACCAGCGCTTGAGCATGGCGGACGCGACGTCGATCTGCTTGCGGTCAAGAATGTCGCGCGGCAGCTCGCGTTAGAGCCAGGCGCGGGCGGTGCGCTTGGCGGTGGCTTGCGCCACGAAGGCCCCATCTGGCTTTCCGGGAGACGCTCGCGATCCTTCAGCAGTGTCCAGCGCAGGCCTTTGAGGCTGGGATCGGTTTTCCGCTCGCCGCGGCGGGTTTCGTCCAGGGCTTTGGAGGCATGGGCCACGACATGGTATTTGTCGTAACTCCCAAGCCCAATGTGAGTCGAAGGGGCCACAGGAAGGGGCGGCAATCGCCCCGCTCCGGTGTCTTGGGAGCCCACGGCACGAGGATGAGAAGCACCGCCTCAGCGGCGGTGTTCCCCTTCGCCCAAAAGTTGACGAAGCAAGCTTGATGAAAAGGCAGGCGAAGGCTGCCTGCAGCTTGGCTGCTAATCGACGAACTCGTCGCGGGTATAGCCCTGGAAATAGAGCAGGGACGTAAGGTCGGTGTAATTCACCCGCGCGTCCGCCTCGGCCGCCACAACCGGCTTCGCGCGGTAGGCCACGCCGAGCCCCGCCCATTTCAGCATGCCGAGGTCGTTGGCGCCATCGCCGACCGCAATCACCTCGGCAGGCGAAAGCCCGTGCCCAGCGGCCTCTTCCTTGATGGCGGCAAGTTTCGCCGCCCGGCCCAGGATCGGCTCGGCAACACCCGCCAGATGGCCATTCTCCCAGAGAATCACGTTTGCGCGGTCTCTGGCGAAGCCGGCGCGGGCCGCGACAGTATGTGTGAAGATGGTGAAGCTGCCCGACACCAGCACGGTGTGGGCACCATTCGCCTTCATGGTTCCGGCCAGCGTGCGCGCGCCAAAATTGAGCGTGATGCGATCGTGCAGCACATGCTCCACATCCGCCGCCCTCAAACCCTTGAGCAGGCCGATGCGCTCGCGCAAGCTTGCCTCGAAATCGAGTTCCCCGCGCATCGCGCGCTCCGTGATCGCCGCAATCTCCGGCCTGATGCCACGAAGCTCAGCCATCTCGTCGAGGCTTTCCTGCCCGATGATGGTGGAATCCATATCGGCGACGAGCATGCGCTTCTTGCGGCTGGCCGTCCTTTGCACGCACCAATCCAGGGGCCGGTCTCCCACGGCCTCCGCGGTCATCTCCTTGACGTGCGCGATCCCGGCCCGGCCGAAGTCCGCGCCGGACGGTGCATCCGGGGGACTCTCCGGCGGAGGCAGGATCAGGTCGATAGCCTCGCCCCGCGCCAGCCAGCGGAATTCCAGCGCCCCATTCAAATCGCGTTGCAGCGCCGCCGCGGCATCGAGCAGCAAATCTTCCTGCGAAGGGATGGCGGTAACGGTGATTACGATTTCCATGATGAGGTTGTATCCGGAAATGAAAATGAAGATGAGGCCTGGCCCTTGCGCCAATCTGGTGCTCACCCGGCCGGGCACCACCGCGGCTACCCGGCTGGGCGCTCAAGCCCGATGAGTTCCTTGAGCAGGAGCCCCAGTGGCTGCTTCCGGTACCGTTATGCGGTGAAACGGCGGCCCAGGGAAGGGGGTTTCGTTTGACCCGGCGGGGGCTCTGGCTCTAATACGCTGCCTTTAAAGCCTCTCAACCAGGAATTCGCCCTATGCCGCTGATTTGCCCCTTCCCGGGCCTGCGCCCCCATCCCGGCAAAGCCGCCGAAGTGGCCGCGCCCCCCTATGACGTCCTCGACAGCAACGAGGCCCGTGATCGCGCCAAAGGCAAGCCCTGGAGCTTCCTCCACATCTCCAAGCCCGAGATCGACTTGGCCCCAGGCACCGATCCCTACAGCCCGGAGGTCTACGCCAAGGGCAAGGAGAACTTCGGCCGCATGCTCGCGGAAGGGGTGCTGAAGCAGGACGGCGCCCACTGCTACTACCTCTACCGGCTAATAATGGGCGATCACCGGCAGACGGGCTTGGTCGCCGCCGCCAGCGTGGCGGACTACGACACCAACCGCATCCGCAAGCACGAGTTCACCCGCCCCGACAAGGAAGACGACCGGGTGCGCCAGGTGGACGCGCTGAATGCGCAGACCGGGCCTGTGTTCCTCACCTACAGGCACAATGCCGTAATCGATGAACTCGCGGCCAAGGTGACCGCGGCTGCGCCTGAGGTCGACATCGTCGCCGACACCGGCGTGCGCCACTCCCTGTGGGTAGTGCAGGACGCGGCGCAGCTCGACCTCATCACCCGCACCTTCGACGCCATGGATTGCCTCTACATCGCGGACGGCCACCACCGCTCCGCCGCCGCCTCCCGCGTGGCAGCGGCGCGCAAGGCCGGCAATCCGGGCCACACGGGAGAAGAGGCCTACAATTATTTCCTGTCGGTGATCTTCCCCGACAACCAAATGCAGATCCTCGACTACAACCGCGTGCTCAAGGATCTCCATGGCAACAGCCCCGAGCAATTGCTGGTGAAGCTGCACGACGCCTTCACCGTGGAAAAGGCGGCAGGCCAATGCAAGCCGGGCAAGGCCGGCGAATTCGGCATGTACCTCGGCGGCCAGTGGTACCGGCTCACCGTCAAGCCGGAGCTGATCCCGCAGGACCCGGTGAAGCGCCTGGACGTTAGCCTGCTGCAGGACAACCTCATCGGCCCCATCCTCGGCATCGCGGATCAGCGGCGCGACAAGCGCATCGACTTCGTGGGCGGCATCCGCGGCCTGAAAGAGCTGGAGCGGCGCGTGGACAGCGGCGAGATGGCGGTGGCCTTCGCGCTCTTCGCCACTTCCATGGCGCAACTGATGGCGGTGGCCGATGCGGGCGAGGTGATGCCGCCCAAGTCCACATGGTTCGAGCCCAAGCTGGCCGACGGCCTGGTTTCCCACCTGCTCTGACCGGCGCGGCCCGCGGTGTCCCTGCGGCGCCGCGGGGCACCCCATTATGACGGAGCGGTTTGCCGCGTTGAGCCGCTGCCACTCGTGTGCTGTGCCAAAGAGCCATAAGTTTTTTGGTACGCCTGGCAGGACTCGAACCTGCATCGTGCGCTAATCAGGCGCTTACGGAGTATAAGTCCGCCGCTCTGCCAATTGAGCTACAGGCGCATGCTTGATTAGGTTGCCGGAAAAAGATGACGGCAACGCTGAGCGTGTCAGCGTATTACGAGGCTCAAACGTATTCGGAGCGCGGTCATCATGAGCACATCGATAACCCGATTGGGCAATACAGTCAACCTGGCTTTTGCTCCTCGCCATGGCGGCGCGTGTTCAGGCCGCAGGCTTTCGCCGGCTGGCTCTGCCGCCTGCGGCCTTTCGAACGGTGTGGATAGCCGCCTGCGTATCAGTTTCGCGCACGAGTCGTGGGAGCCTTATGCCGCCCGTTAACTTTTCAGGGTGGCAAAAGTGCGCATTCCCCTTCCGGCGGCGGCTGACATTCACCATGGCTTGCCGGCGTGGCGAGCGGAGTATCCGCAACTCGATGCCATGCTGAACCGCAACACACCGCCAGCCCAGGCACTGCGATCTCTTGGGATACAGCAATGGAGCGAGGGCCGGCTGGAAGCGGCCATCCCCCTGCTGTCGGCGGCGGTAGCCCTCGAACCGGATTCCGCCGCTATATGGAGCGATCTTGGCGGGGCCTACTACGCGATGAATCGCCTGGAAGAGGCCCAGGCCGGTATGTTGGCCTCCCTCGACAGAGACAGCCTGCAACCCTCCGCCTGGCAGCTTTTGGGAACGATTCGTAGCCAGGATCAAAACGATTCCGGAGCGGAAGCCGCCTTTCTACGTGCACTCGATCTCGATCCCGGCGCGTCAGCGGCATTGGCGGGGCTTGGCTTGTTGTATTTCCGGCAGCGCCGCTTCAAAGAGGCCGCGGATCGGCTGGAAGCGGCAATCCAGCTTGGAAATCAAACCCCTCTGCTCCACGCCTGCCTCGGCTACGCACTCTATCACCTCGGGGAGTTCTCGAAAGCCGCTGCCGTCCTCGCGATCGAGGCAGGTATGCACCCAGACGACGCCAGAATTATAAAGAAGCTAGCGTTGTGCCGTTTCATCGAAGCCATGCTGCATGAAGACGTGCAGACCGCGCTGGCGATTTACGCCGGGATTGCCGGGCCGTACGCCGAGGACCGGATGGCCGTAACTCGCACTGCCTTCCACCTCCTGAGCAGCCATGGCCACCGCGATGCGGCAATCGAGTTGGGGCGCGCGCGGCTATCCTGGGCGCCGGACGATCCGGTGCAAAGCTACCTGCTGGATGCCTTGGCGCAAAAGCCGCTGGCTCGCGCTCCCGATAATTACATAGTAAAGTTTTTCGACGGTTTCGCGGAGACTTTCGACACGCAGCTTGCCGGGGTGCTGGGCTACCACGCTCCAGAAGACCTGGTGAACCTCCTGGCCAAACTTGAAGGAAACTTCCGGGAAGTTCTCGATTTGGGCTGCGGCACTGGACTCGCCGGTCCCCTTCTCCGTCCAATCGCAGGAACTTTGACCGGCGTCGACCTGTCGCCGAAGATGCTGGAGAAGGCGGCGGAACGAGGCGTCTACGATCGTTTGATCGAGGACGAAATCGAAGCTTTTCTCGGCCGCCAGCCCGATCGCTTCGACCTGATATTCGCTGCCGATGTCCTGATTTATTTCGGTGATCTGGCCCAGTTAATGCGCGGTGCCGCAATGTCGTTGAGGCCGGGCGGCTTGTTCGCCTTCAGCATCGAGCGCGCACAAACGAATGGCTACATTCTGCTGCCAACGGGCAGGTTCGCTCATCATCCGTTCTACGTTGAAGAACTGGCGAACAGCGATTTTATCGTGCTCGAAAAAGTGCCGGCGGCAATTCGCCTGGAAGCCTGCCGGCCTGTCGAGGGCGTCCTTTATGTCTTGCAGCGCCGTTAGCGGCCTTTTCCCGGTTGCGGGTAAGAGGGCCGGCGGGGAACAATCCCGCGCCGGCTGCCTGGGTTGGGCTACGTCAGCACCAGCTCATTCACCCCCGGCAGGCGCTTGCCCTCGGGCATCTCGATCTCCAGGATCCAGATGTCCGGATCGCGGGCAGCCTGGCGCGCGAGATAGGCATCGGCCTCGCCTTCCAGGGCGTCGGGAGTATAGACCGGCTGCCATGCGCGCCCGTCGTCGAGGACGAGCGCCTCGTCTGACATTGTTTCGGCGAGATGCGCGGAAATGGGCGTATACACTTGGCACGAGCCGTTCAGGTACGCGACCTTGATATAGATCGCGCCGGCATCGGAATCGCCACGCCTGACGAGCGCAGCGGAAATGAAGCTGCCATTGAGACGCCGCAAGTAGGCGCTCACCCAAATATGTGACTTAAGACGCATATCTTCCCTCTTTAATAAAAAGCGAATGCAGTCCGCCCGCCAGCGTTCCGCCTTCGCTTGGGTCATATGTTGACCTACCCTTCCTCGCCGTCAATGGCTCGCGCCACTGCCGCTTCGGAAAGACGCAAAAACCTCTCACCTGAAATCGCGGCTTTTTAAGGAATTTGTCAATAATAGATGAACACTTTTTCTTGTTTGGAGGGTAGTGCCTGAGCTGTGGATAGCCTGTCCGTCCCGGTCCAGCTGCAGGGATGCCGCGCCGGATTGGCCTGGCTGAAGTTTTTTGAGCATGGGGGTCCAGTCGGTGAGATGGCGGCTAACCACATGGATGACATTGCTTTCCTTTTGTAAAACGCCTTCGCAGAGGAGGGCATTGGCGCCAAAAACGGCGCGGCGGTAAAGGGCTGCTATCTTCGGCCAGACGATCAGATTGGCGGTGCCGGTCTCATCCTCGATGGTGATGAAGATCGTGCCCTTGGCGGTTCCCGGCCGCTGGCGGAAAAGGACAAGCCCGGCGATCTTCACCTGCCTGCCATCCGGCAGGTTTTTCAGATCGGCCGCCGCATTCGCCCCCTTCGCCTGCAATGCGCCGCGCACGAACGCCATCGGATGATTGCGAAGCGAAAGCCCGAAGGTGAAGTAATCTTCCGTGACTGCCTCATCCTCCCACAGCGGGGGTAACTCCACATCATGCGAGCGCTGTGCTGGCATCATTCCCGCGAAAGCGGGAATCCATTTCTGCGGCAAGCTCTGCGGCTTGCATGGGTCCCCGCCTTCGCGGGGACGGCGCTGCGGCGAAACCGGCCCGTTTTGCGCCATAAGCGGCAGGACATCCGCCTCAAGCCCCGCCACATCCCAAAGCGTTTCGCGCCGGCCGAGATCGAGCGAGCCGAAAGCATCGGCCCGCGCCAGGGTGCGCAGGACGGCGGGCTTAAGCTTTGCCCGGCGCATGAGGTCTTCCGCCGTGAGGAATGGCCCGCCTTGCCGCCGCGCCTCAACCAGGCGTGCGGCATCGCCCTCGTGCAGGCCGGCAACCAGGCGCAGGCCAAGGCGTAAGGCATGGCGACTCTTTGAAGAAAAAGCCCCCTCACCCCAGCCCTCTCCCAGCAAGCTCGCCTTGGCGAGCTTGCCTCTTTTCGCATCCCCATCCGCGAGCGGATGCGGATGGGGAGAGGGAGTCCGGGCGTGCCCGTCGAGAAGACGTTCCCCTGTCCCCTCGCGGGAGAGGGGACAGGGGTGAGGGGGCTCGTCAAGCGTTTCCAGCGTATGGTTCCACGCGCTGGCGTTCACATCGATGGGCCGCACTTCCACGCCATGCTGCCTCGCATCGCGCACAAGCTGGGCGGGCGCGTAGAACCCCATGGGCTGGCTGTTCAGGATCGCGGCGGCGAAGACATCGGGGTAATAGCGCTTGAGCCAGGCCGAGCAGTAGACCAGTAGCGCGAAAGAGGCCGCGTGACTTTCGGGGAAGCCATAGGTGCCGAAGCCCTGGATCTGGCTGAAACAGCGCTCGGCGAAATCGCGGCCGTAGTTCCTGGCGAGCATGCCCTCGATGAACTCGTCCTTGAAGGTGTGGATGGTGCCAACCTTCTTGAAAGTGGCCATTGCGCGCCGCAACTCGTCGGCCCGAGCCGGCTTAAATCCCGCTGCTACAATGGCTATGCGCATACATTGTTCCTGGAAAAGCGGAACGCCGAGCGTTTTTTCGAGAATTTCTTTCAGCTCCTCGCTCGGGTACCGGACCTTCTCCACGCCTTGCCGGCGGCGCAGGTAGGGATGCACCATATCGCCCTGGATCGGGCCGGGCCGCACGATGGCGACCTCGATGACGAGATCGTAGAAGCAGCGCGGTTTGAGGCGCGGCAGCATGGTCTGCTGGGCGCGGCTCTCGACCTGGAACACGCCAACGGAATCGGCACGCGACAGCATCTCGTAGACACCGGCGTCCTCGGGCGGCACCGTCGCTGGGCTAAGGTCCACGCCGTAATGCTGGTGCAGCAGCGCGAAGCCCTTGGCAAGGCAGGAGAGCATGCCGAGCGCCAGGATATCCACCTTGAGCATGCCCAGCGCTTCGATATCGTCCTTGTCCCAGGAGATGACGGTGCGGTCCTTCATCGAGGCGTTCTCGATGGGCACAAGCTCATCTAGCCGGCCGCGCGCGATGAGAAAGCCGCCCGGATGCTGCGAAAGATGGCGCGGGAAGCCGGTCAGCGCGCGGGTCAGCTCGATGCAGAGCGCCAGCCGCCGGTCGCCCGGATTAAGGCCCAGCTCCCGCAATTCCTCGGGGCCGATGGCATCCTCGCTCCAGCTAGAGACCGAGCCGGCAAGGGCCGCGGTGACATCCGGCGAAAGGCCCAGCGCCTTGCCCACCTCGCGCACGGCGCCGCGCGTGCGGTAGCAGATGACGGTGGCGCAGAGCCCCGCGCGGTGCCGGCCGAAGCGGTTATAGACATATTGGATCACCTCCTCGCGCCGCTCGTGNNTCGACCTCGGTGATGCCGAGCGCGTAGCAGACGGCGGAGTTGGCGGCCGAGCCGCGGCCTTGGTGCAGGATGCCCTGCTCGCAGGCGTAGCGCACGATGTCTTCGACAGTGAGGAAGAACGGCGCGTATTTGAGCCGCGCGATCAGCTCGAACTCGCGCTCGACTTGCGTGACCACCGAAGCCGGCGCGCCATCGGGATAGCGGCGCTTGAGCCCTTCCCAGGTCAGCCGTTCGAGGCGCGCCTGCGGGTCTTCGCCATCGGGCGCGATCTCGTGGGGGTATTCGTAGGTCAGCTCCCTGAGGCTGAAATTGCAGCGGCTGGCCAGCTCGATTGTGTTGGCGATCGCCTCGGGATGGGCGGCAAAGAGCCGGGCCATCTCCCCGGAGCTTTTGAGATGACGCTCGGCGTTGCGGGCAAGGCGGAAGCCGGCCTCCTCGATGGTGCAGGTGTCGCGGATGCAGGTCAGCACGTCCTGAAGGCGGCGGCGGGCGGGGTCGTGATAGAGCACATCGTTGGTGGCGATGAGGGGCACGCGCGCCGCTTGGGCAAGTGCCGCAAGCCGGTGCAGCCGTTTGGCATCGTCCCCGTGAAAGCGGCAGGAGGCGGCGAGGTAGACGCGGCCTTTGAGCCGCGCCGCGAGGCGGGTCAGATGCGCTTGAAATTGCGCGGTGCTTTCAGCGGTTGCAAAAACGTCTTCCGGTGGGATCGGCGCTACGATTTGGCCTTCCGAGAACTCCAGGAAATCCTCGAAGGTAAGATGGCACTCGCCTTTTGGGATCTCTTCCTCTTTGGCTGAAGGCCCCCTCACCCCTGTCCCCTCTCCCGCAAGGGGAGAGGGGAACGTCTTCACAACGCGCAGGACCTGCCCCCTCTCCCCTCGCGGGAGAGGGCTGGGGTGAGGGGGAGCCTCATCCGTAACCGCCGCTTTCTGTTTAAAAACCCGATCCGATTTCCCCACCGTCAGCAGCCGGCAGAGCCGGCCGTAAGCCGCGCGGTCCCGCGGGTAGCAGAGCAGGTCCGGCACGCCGTCCTGGAAGGTGAGCCGGCAGCCAACGATCAGCTTTATATCCAATTCTTCAGCCGCGCTACCGCCCTTCGGGCTACTTGAGCGCAATTCGCGCGCGGCCAGATACGCCCGCACGATGCCTGCCAGCGAGTTGCGGTCGGTGACGGCGATGGCATCGAGCCCAAGCTCCGCGGCGCGGGCGATCAGCTCGTGCGGGTGCGAGCCTCCTTCGAGGAAGGAGAAATTGCTCGTCGCTTGCAACTCGGCATAGCGGGCTTTTCGCACGGGCGTCCCGTTCATGCGAACATCCCGTGCAAATACCAACGTGGCAGACGCCCGGCGCCATAGATGCCCTCGCGGAAAACCCAGAAGCGCAGGCCCGTCGCGCTTTCGACGCGGTAGTAATCGCGGGTCTCGCCGTCATCGGTGCCGTGCCACCATTCGGGCTCGATGCGTTCGGGGCCTTCGGCGCGGACGATGCGGTGCAAGACCTTCCGCCAGCGGAACAGCACCGGCGGCGCATCGGGCAGTGCTGCCGTCACATCGATAGGCTGCGGCTGGGCGAAAAGCCGGATGGGACGCTCGCCGATGGAGGGCCATACAGCGCTCGCTCCCCTCACCCTGTCCCTCTCCCGCGCAAGCCCGCCAAGGCGGGCTTGCCTCTTTAGAATGTCCGCATCCGCAAGCGGATGCGGATCGGAGAGGGGACGCTGTTGCAACGGGCACGCCCCGCCCCCTCTCCCATGGGAAGAGGGTTGGGGTGAGGGGAGATTCCCTAAGTGTTTCGCCGCAGCATCGGTTCCCACGGCAGCCACAGGCAAAGACGGTGTTTTCCTTGCTGTTGGCGTGGGTCCCCGCCTTCGCGGGGACGACGCTGCCGATGCCTCCGGGAAAACGGCCTCCTTTTTCACCGCGCGTTCGGGGATGTAACTTTCCCGCGGTGCGAGCCGGTAGACGCGGCCCTTGCCCAGCCGGTTTTCGAGCGTGTCGATCAGCGCGGCGAGTTCCTCCACGCAAGCGGTATATTGCCCGTTCTTCAGGACGCTCTCCTGCCGCTCGTCCAGGGGCTCGGTATGCTGTGCTGCCAGCATCGCCAAATCCACGCCGAAGCCCGGATCGATCAGCGCGAGCTTCTCCCGGAACAGGCGCATGATCCGGGCGGCGTCGCGCGTGGGCAGCGCCGCCGTAACGGCTTGCGTTTCAACGCCGCCATCGGACCTGAAGAAGTTCAGCTCGAACCGCAAACCGCCTTGCCGCCCGGCCTCCAGGCGCGCGCAAAGCATTTCCAGGAGCTTGGCCGCAACACGTTCCAGGTCCTCCGGCGCGGAAATGGGCTCGGCGAAGCGCAGGCGCTCGATCCAGGGCGAGGGCGGACGCTGGAAAGCGATGGCCTCCTGGACAAGCCCCATCGCCTTGTCGAGCTGCGGCAGAAGACCAGGGAAACGGTGCGGGAGGCCGGCGCGCGGCAGGTCTTGCACCGCGCCGACGGTGAAAAGCCCGAGCTTTTTAAGAAGGCCCGCCGTCTCCCCGGCGATGCGCAGCCGCTCCACGGGTAAGGATGCCAGCAGGGCTTTATAGGTGTTCTTATCCACAATAACGTAGCGCTTGGCATGATGGGCGAGCGCGTAGGCCGCGCCGTAGGTGGGCGCGATGGCGGCGCGGGCGTGGATGCCGCGCGCTTCGAGCCGGCCGAGCAGGTCTTCCGCAAGTCCGGCCTCGCCGCCCCAGAGATGGGCGCAGCCGGCGATGTCGAGCCAGAGGCCGCAACCATAGGCTGGCGCGGTGAAGGGGCTATAGCGCTGCGCCCAGGCCGCAAGCGCCGCCAGCACGGTCTCGCAAAGTTCGGGCTCGGCATCGGCAATGGTGAGCTTCGGGCAAACCGCGAGCGCGTCGCCCAATGGCTGATGCAGGTAAAGCCCGGCCTCAAGGGCGGGTGCGTCGAGGGCCGCGATCCGGCGGATATTGCCTGCCTTCTCAACGAGCGCCAGCGGCTCTTGGGCCTTGGCCGGCGGGGGCTTCATCAGGCGCGCAAGCGTCATCGCGAAGCCCGGCAACCACACGAACATGGCCCGCTTCTGCATCGTTTCCCCTTGCGCCATCGGACACCTCCACAATCCACGATGCCGTTCTACCGTTGCGGCAATAATCCAGGTCGAGCCGGAAGCGCGGCGGGCCAAGGCTTGGCTCCGGCGTCCCTCCTGGCCCTAAGTCCCCCCTCACCCTGTCCCTCTCCCAGCAAACACGGCTTGCCGTGTTTGCCACTTTAGGTTCTCGCGCTTCCAAGGAAGCGCGAGGGTGAGGGGGCCTTAAAGGTTCACCAGGCACAGCACTGACGCGCCAGCGCGTGGCCGCCGCACCGCAGCCAAGCGTGTCCGCGCCCGAAGGCTTGGAGCGGTGCCGCCGCAACAGAAGCGCGGTGACGCCAGATTGCCGGGCGGCGGCATCGAGCCTGCGCGCGGTCTTGAGGCTCAACGCCCCCGCCTCGCCCAGCACCGCCGCCAGCGCGCGGGAATGCAGGGCCTCCTCCATGACGCCCAACACCTCGTCATCCTTCGCGCATCCAGCCCAGACGATGCGGGAGGGATCGAGGCCCAGGCAGGCCAAGCCCGGCGCATAGCAATCGGCCTGGCTCGCCGCCCACAAAAGAAAACCGCTTTGCTTGTGTAAAACTTTCGCCGCCACCAGCGCCGCGAAGGCTGTCACCGCCGGCGCCAATTCGCCCTCCAGGCCGCCCGCGCAGAATTCGTGCAGTGCCCCGAGCGCCAAGCCCCCGCCCGGCAGGGGCGCGTTCAGCCGGCCATCCGCGAAGGGCAAAACACGGGCGTTTGCCTCCAGACGGTGGCCTTCGAGCGCGCGGATTTGCAGACGCAAGGCTTCGAGTTTAGAGTTTGTGCTCATGACACGGTTGGTTCTCTATTTGTTCCTGTTCTGGACCAAAAATTGATAGAGGTCAATCAACTTGTTCCGGGCGTAGGGTGCATGAGAACAACTTCGAAGGAAACGCGATGGCTCGAAATCCGGATCAGCTCAGCTTTGGCTTCACCGCAACCGCGGCCTTCGAGGAGGCCAAGGACGCCGCGCGCGGCTGCCAAGCCTGCCCACTCTGGGAGCCGGCCACGCAAACCGTGTTCGGCGAAGGGCCTGTGCCCGCGCCCATCGTGCTGATCGGGGAGCAGCCGGGCGACAAGGAGGATCTGGCGGGCAAGCCCTTCGTGGGTCCGGCCGGGCAGAAGCTGAACGAGGCGCTGGAGGAGGCCGGCATCCCCCGCGCGGCGCTCTACGTCACCAACGCGGTCAAGCACTTCAAATATGTGCCGCGCGGCAAAATCCGGCTGCACCAGAAGCCCGTGACGGCCGAGATCAAGGCCTGCCGGCAGTGGCTAGAGAAGGAGCTGGATTTCGTGCGGCCGAAGGTGGCGGTGGCGCTAGGGGCCACGGCGGCGCAGGCGCTGTCCGGCAAGGCCATGCCGGTGAACAAGAACCGCGGGGTACTTTTCGAGCTTGGCGAGGCCAAGGGGCTCGTCACCATCCACCCCTCGTACCTGCTGCGCATCGAGGACAAGGCGGCGGCGCAGGCGGAATACGCGCGGTTTGTCGAGGATTTGAGTTTGCTGAAGGCTTATCTTGGGTAGGGGCTTACATTCACTCAAGGCTGGGATCGGCTGTATGGGGGCATGGGCCTGACAGTCCGCCACCAGAGGGCGAGCGGGAGTGGCGTGACCTACTTGGAGCGAGGCAGTCTCTGAACTCAGCATATCCAAGTGGAATTCTTGGCCCAGCGTCAGGTGCAGGCTCAAGTCTATGCAACTGGCAACCGCTCATGTGCCCGCTCGTAGTGGCTGGCACCCGGGAACTGCCCGCGCCCGATCCGCGATTTGCTTCAGTTCCCCACGCGTGGGGAACTGAAGCGTCCACCGCCTCTTCGCCCTGCGGGCCTCAGAGGGAGTAGGCGGCTACGATGCGGCCGGTGGGCTGGTCCACGTCCACATCGATTTTCTGGTGGTCCCTCCGGATTAAAGGTCAGCGCTTGGGTCCCAGCAATGGGCCCGAAATCCGGTGGCAGCTGCGCAACCTCATGTGGCAAATTCACAGCAACTCGCGTAAAATTACTGGTTTCACCGGGAATGCTTGAATGCGTGATTTTATAGTAACGAAATCCTAACGAATCGGACAAATTAATGGAGTGTAAACGCGATTATCGCGCATCCGGATTAGATGTTGTACCGGAAAAAGGCGGTTCAAGGGCTTGAGTACATCGCCGGCCGCCACCGAGAGGGCAACAGCTTATGCTTTCCACTCACTTCGAGCACCGGCCCGTCGCCGGTTTCGTTCACGACATAGGTGCATCGCGAGTTCTTCTTTGCGGCAAATCCCTGATCGCCGACCCTACAGGCGCGATCTTCTGGCCTGCGGAAAACACGCTCATTATCGCCGACCTTCAGCTTTCGGGCGGCTCCTATCTGGATGGGCACGACGTGCTTCTCCCGCCCTACGATACGGCATCCTCCTTCGAGAAGCTTGAGGAGGCCCTGGACCGCTACGATCCCGAAAGGGTCGTTGTGCTGGGCAACAGCTTCGAGGGGTTGGGCTCCGGCGGCCTGAGCGCCCATCGGAGGGACTGGCTCCAGGACATGATCGAGGGGCGCGACTGGTATTGGGTGATAGGTGGAGAGAATGCCGGGCTACCCGCCGGAATCGACGGCGAGGCGGTTCCCCACCTAACGGTGAGCGGCATCAAGTTCCGTGCGCAGGCTATCCGGGCGCCGGTGGCGAACGAGATCGCCGGCGGGCTTCACCCCGTCGCCCAGGTCTCGCAATACGGGCACGTCGTCCGCGGCCGCTGCTTCGTTACGAACGGCATGCGACTCCTCATGCCATCGGTGGGCAACTACTCGGCGGGCAGGAACGTGCTGAGCGCGGCCTTCGACCCTTACCTCGCACAGGGAGCGCTGTTCGTATGGCACCTGTCGCAGGGCCGCGTTCAGCCCGTCGCTCCGCCTCAACTCATCGACGATCAGATGGCCGCATAACGGCCTTCGTCACGGCCGGGTTACTCCCGGCCGGCGGCCGCGGCGAACTGGATCGCGGCAGAGACAAAAATGGCCGCATAGATTGCGGCCATGTGTGTCTGCTTTGATGGCAGGCGGAAAATACTACACTTCCGGCTTGGCCTCTTCTTCCAAAGCGGGCACCTCGCCGGCAGTCGCCTCAGCCATGAGCTTCAGCGCCTGTCCTGGCCAATTCTCGTGCTCCATCCTGCCGCCAAGCTTCAGATAGTCGTCCACCAGCGCGATCTCGTCGTCGGAGAAGTTGGCCAACTGCTCGAACTTGATGACGCCAAGCTCGTTCAGGCGCTTCTCGTCGTTGGCGTCGAGGCCCTTGATAAGCTTGAGGTTGTCCGGGTTGCCCTTGGGGCGCTTGAAGCCCTTGAACTCGGCCTTCAGCGCCTTGGCCCGGCTATCGGTGCGTTCGGGGATGCGGGCTGCCTTGCCGCGCAAGCCGCGCAGATAATAGAGCTTCGCCCGGCGGACCTTGCCGCGGCGGACGACGGTGATGCTGTCGATCAGCGGCGAATAGAGCGGGAACACGCGCTNNTGGAAGGTCGGAATCCGGCGCTTCGTTTCGAGCTGCGCCATTTGCTCTTTTTCAAGCGTCTCGATGATGTTCATCACAGAAATCCTCATTGCGGCACATCAAAGGAGCCTCATGCCGCGCAAACATGCGCGCGCTCGCCGCACCAGTTGATCCGGAATCCAGGTTACTTAAGGCAAAAAATCAGGCTTGTCGATTGCAACGTTGCACTCCCCGCCCGATTTCCGCGCAAGCTTAAGCAAATATGTTGACGAAAACGGCAGGGAATCCCCACATTCGCAATCATGATGCAAAAAATATCGTATACGGCGGCTGGCGCCGCCCTTGCAGCCTGCCTTTACGCCATGCCCGCCGCATGGGCGGGGGACCAAGCAAAAGGCATAGTAAATGGGCTCGATCCGAAGAGCATGAACGAGCTTTTCGACGCTTTGCCGCATCAGCCCGATGCGGCGCTGACCAATATCATCCCCGTGTCGCCGAACAAATTCCGCTTTTTGTTCGTCTGGCCCGGGTCCAATCCGCTGATGACCTACGACCGGGTGGGCAGAAGCTTCGGGGACCGCTTCGCCGCATTTGCCGGGCAACTGAAACCGATGGCAACTGGATATTGCCTGCCATCGCAAAACATGTTTTTCGGGACCACCACCTACGGCGTGGACGAGGTGAACGTCGCTTACCGCGACATCGAGGTGCACTATCAATTCGGGTGGCAGCCTGCCTGCCAGGGCCGCTACATCAAGGCGGCGGAGCTTGAGTTGCTTTCGAGCATGCCAACGCATCACGGAGGCTACGGCGCAGCCTTGCCTGCTCCCCATCCTCCGGTCCCAGCGCAGCAGGAGCCGCGAAGCCCCGAGGACGGCTTGAAGCCATTCATCAACTCGCCGGCCCCAGCGGCACCGCTGGAATGATACAGCGTCATGCCTTGCGAAGGTGAATAGGCGCTGCCAGATGCCAGGTTCCGGCATTCTCCAAGCTTGCGCCCCTCACCCTGTCCCTCCCCCTTGGGAGGGCGATATTATACTTGACGTACCCAACCGGCACGGCCAAGCCGTTAACCGCTAGTTAATACGTAAGCATACGGTGTAGGCCGCAC
>PMBZ01000260.1:18890-24447 GCA_003153975.1 Hyphomicrobiales bacterium | reverse complement strand
CTGGCGAATTCCCGGCCGCCCTCGCCGCGTTGTGCAACAAGCTCAACATCAAAATCGAGGCAACGGACACGGGCGTTTACTTGCTAAAGGTCAAGCTTCTGACCGCACTGGCGGGTGCCCGTGCCTGACTTACCGGTGACTCAGCGCAGGAAAGACAGGCAGCTTGCTCCCTAGCTCTGCGCGTGTGCCCGGCGCCATCGGCAAGACCCGCGTGGAGGCAAATTTATTTCGCGCCCGGCCATCCTTCCCGCAGATCGGCGCGAACCCCGCGCGATGGCCATCGTGCCAACGCCGCGCCCGGACAAAAGCACGATGCGCGCACGTGCCGCTTCCGGCAGGGTCGAGGTCGACGGTTGCTATTTCGGCGGCATCATCCGGCCGGCCAACCGGAAAGAGGACCGAATCGACCGCCGCCTTGCCGCGAACAAGAGCGATAAGCGCCGCGTTGTGGTGGTCGCCCGCGAACGCAAAGGGCGCACCATTACAACCGTAACCAAGACGGAAGCCGATGGCTTGGCCTTCGTTGAGAGCGTGGTTTCTCCCCCCTCCACCATTCATGCCGACGCAGCTCCGCACTGGGATGCGCTGCACGCCAAATACGCCACAGTGCGGATCAACCACAGCGAAGCTATAGCCTCAATGGCGCCTGCACGAACCAAGCCGAGAGCTTTTTAGCCCGCCTCCGGCGGATGGTCATGGGCCAGCATCACCACGTGAGCCCGCAATACCTCTATCAGTTCGCCAATGAAGCGGCCTGGAAAGAGGATCACCGCCGGCTGTCAAATGGCGAACTGAGCTTCAAGAAACTCGCTCTTGCGATGGCACATCTTGTTAGCAGGGTTTGGGCAGGATATTGGCAAAGGGCGCAATAATCGGCGTGCACCGTCCTCTTGACTTGTCAGGAATAATCTATTATTTCCTGACAAGGGAGGAGCCATCATGGCCAGCATTGCAGACAAGATCATGGGCATCGTTAAGGCAGACGGGCGTGGTACCCGCCTATATCGGGCGTCCGATTTCATGCGGCTCAGCTCTACGCCTGCCATTTGGCAGGCGCTTACCCGCCTCACAAAGGCTGGGATACTGCGCCGCGTGGCTCGTGGAATCTATGACTTTCCGCGTCACAGCAATGTTCTAAATACTGCAGTGCCGCCAAATATCGATACTGTAGCTAAGACGCTTGGAGCTGTAGCCAAAGATGACCTCGCTGCCGCAAACGCACTTGGGTTGACAACAGCCGTTCCAGTACGACCGTCGTACTTGACCGCAGGTCCGACACGCACACGAGTGGTCGGCAACATGGTTGTTGAGATGCGACACGCCCCAGCTTGGTTGTTGGCTTTGCGTGATACACCAGCCATGGCCATCGTTCAGGCCCTGCGTTTTCTTGGTCCAGACGGTGCTCGTGATGCGGTTCCAAAACTAAAATCACGTGTAACGCCAAGCATTGCCTGTGCACTTGCAAGCGCACGTGTTGTTGGCTGGCTTGATTGGCCCATACGCCAGTTGGCGGCAGCCGCATGAAGGCTGCACAGTACGAAAACTTCGAGAAGATGTCTTTGCAAGATCGCAGTGACATCTTCTCGATTGTAGCTGATAATCGAGGTATTCAGCCAGCTTATGCAGAAAAGGATTACTGGATCTGTCGCGTCCTGGACGTGCTGATGCGCGAGCGTCCTTATATGCCAAAGTGTTACTTTAAAGGCGGAACTTCATTGTCGAAAGGCTTTCAACTAATAAGCAGATTTTCCGAAGACATTGACATCATTTATGATCGCGTGCACCTTGGCTTCGGCGGCGATGCTGACCCTACTGACCTCACAAAAACGATAAGCAAGAATGCTCGCGAGAGGTCCGTTCGAGATCTTGCTGAGAAAGCTGCCAACTATACTCGCGTTGGTCTGTGCCGGAAGCTTCGCACTAAGCTGCCGTCCTGCGCAATAACGGTAGAGGGGGAGCGCCCGGAACAGGTATGCGCATTTGTCGAGTACGAATCTGTGTTCGAAAAAGACGAATACGTATCCAATCGGGTGAAGATTGAGGGCGGCGCACGTAGTGCCTTGATGCCTCACACGCATTGCAAGATCACTCCATACATCGAGGAGGAATATCCTGGAAAATTTGGCCTCAGCATAGATCGTGTAACGGTAATTGAGCCGCGTCGAACGTTTCTAGAAAAACTGGTCGCCATCCACGGCTTCAACCACAAGCGCACATCCGATGCGGCTGCTGGCATCGCGATGGATGCCAATAGATTCTCACGCCATTTTTACGATATATCCATGCTGGCTGGGTCAGAACACGGAAGACGGGCCGTAGCGGACATGGCATTGCTAGACAATGTTGTCGCGCATAGCAGTCACATGTTTCGCGGTGCCGCTTACAGATATGATCTCGCTGTGCCAGCAACTATCAAACTGATGCCTGATGCTGAGGTGAAGCTAGTGCTTGAGAAAGACTACGCGAATATGCGCGGCATGATGTACGGGAATCCTCCTTCGTTCGACGACATCATGCAGAAGGTTACATCCGTTGAGCTTGATCTGCGGAAGTTGGCAGAAGGTGCTGCCGCTGCATAGTACAGCGCTGATTAGGCAAGCCGCGACACCCGCTCTTTGCCCCCCAATGCGAACAAATGCGGACAGGTTGTAAAGAAAGGGAACAGCTATCGAACAGTTTCACGCAAGCTTCCATATCCTCATGCTGCCGCGCCGCAACAACAGCTTGAGCGTTTCGCCTTCCTTAATCGTGCCGGTCAGCTTCTTGGAGGGGCCGCGCTTGAGACCTATTGCCGCATCAGCGGAGTTCAGAGTACGCCCTTTTTTCAGAGCGGGGCGACAACGGCGGAATTGATCATGTGAACCTGCCATTTTCGACGGTGCTTCGCCGCTCCGGACTATAGCAAGTGTGGCCGCGCCTATCCCGAGCGCCGGGATTACACGCTCAAATCGCGGCGCCGTCCAAAGGTATAGCATCGGCGGACCCCGTTCCGGCAATGAGGCGTTCGATATAGGCACCCCAAGCATCGAATGCGGCCTTCACAGCTTCCCGGTGCTGGCTGCGCTGATAGACCCCGACAATGCCTGCTTTGGTGCCGCTTACGTGGTTCAGGGCTGTCTCGACAACGCGGGTGTCAACGCCAAGGTTTTCCATGCCAGTCGCGCATGTGCGGCGCAGGTCGTGAACTCGCCAGGCCTTAAACTTGCCGCCAACGAATTCCTCCGCCTTTGAATCCCACTTGCTGCCCAAAAGCTCAGCCATGCGCAGATCGAGCCGATGCTTCGATTTTGAAAAGCCGCTTGGCGGGGTCGCGCCCGTGGTTGAGAACACAAGCTCGGAGTCCAAGGGGATGGCGCCCTCAGCTTTCGCTTTATCGATTGCGCCCCGCTCAAGGAGGGCAAGCGCCAAGGCTGGCAGCGGCACGCGGTGTTCCCTCGCATTTTTTGTGCGTGCCTGAATCAATTCCGCCTCATCCCGCCGTTTGCGCTTAAATACGAAATCCTCCTGGCAAGGCAGGGTCCAAATATCTTCGTCAAGCTCAGCCCAGCGCATCGCCGCCACTTCCTCACGCCTGGCGCCGGTGAGCAGCAGAACCTTATAGATGCTGGAGAAGGGCCATTCCATGGCGCCTGCAGCTTGCCAGAACGCCTTGATTTCATGGTCTTCGAGTACGCGCTCGCGTTTCTTGGCCGGTGCGGGGGCGTCTGCATCTGCCATGGGGTTGGCTTCGAGCGGGACGCGCTTCTTGGCCCATTTGAAGAACGGCCGCAGATCGGCGAAGAGCAAGCGATGCGCGCTGCCGTTGCGCACTTTCACCGTTTCCAGCGCCTCTTCCAATTGTGCATGGGTGATCGAGCGGATGGGTTTCCCAAGGAGCTTTTTGAGGTCGGCGCCGAGCATTCTTTGACGCTTTTCATGCCAGTACCGCGTAGGCTTGGCGTGGACCTCCAAAAATTTCTCAAGGCTTTGCGCTAAGGTGAGGCCAGTAAGCTGTGCGCGCTTCTCCTTCCGCTGATCGGCGACGTCGACGCCCTTGGCAACGTCGCCGAGCTTTTCCCGTGCCAGCTTGCGCGCCTGGTCCGGTGTGAGCACGCCGTGCTTGCCGAGCGACATGCGCCTATTCGGTGCGGTGCGCCCGCCAAGCCGGTATTCGACGAAATAGGACACGGAGCCGGATTTCGTCGCAAGCGCTCCAAAGCCCCGGACTTCCTCATCCCAGGCGTAAATCGTCTTGCTCGTGGCGATGGCGTTGGCGCGGAGGGCGTCGAGCGCAGTTTTGGTGATCTTGGCCTTCATGATGCGTGCCTATACAGTCTCAATTTGTAGGCACCGTGTAGGAACGGAAAAGGAAAAGCAAGGAAAACCAGAGAACGCCCATGCAAGCCGTATCCTTATATATCAAGGTGTTAATGAACATGCAGGCATCCATGGGAAAGCCTGTGACATGTATTGCCTCATATTGTGGATCTGGGGGTCCCCCGTTCGAGCCGGGGCAGCGGTACCATTAAAATCAAGGGGTTAAGCCAAAGAACGAAACGGAACATCGGGGCCGTTTTACAATTTCCTGCCCGATGCTTTACAATCCAGCCTCTTATTCGTTCTTCATTCGTCCCGTCTCGCCCGCCGCTTGCCACTTCAGCACAGCCGCCGCGAGCTTCTTCCGATTCACCTGCCGCGCATAGTGCGCGACCATGGCACGTGACTGGCCCGTGATCGCGGACACCTCGGCGTCCGCGCATCCAGCCTCAAGCAGGAACACGGCCGCCGATTTCCGCAACCCATGGAACACTTCTTGTTTCCTTGCTGGACCTGGACGCCTTACATCTAAACCCGTTTCTGTTTCGGCACCCGGCGCGGGGCCGTAGCCGCAATCTGTTTCATTGGGGCGCGAGGCTCGTCTTGAGAGAAGACTTTGAGCGCCCCGCCCTCGACGGCAGTGGCTGACGGCAGTGGCTTCCCTACCCCGAGCGCCGCGCGCCGGACCTTCAAGACGCATGTGCCCTGTCGCGAAATACAGCCCCAGCGCCGCTCCGGCCTCGACCAGCACGGCAAGGAATAGCATCAGCCCGCGCTCGACCTGCGCTGTTTGCAATCCGAGAATGCTCGCAAGCACGGCAGCCTGACTGTCCGCCTCGCGCCCAGCCCCCTGCTCTTCGAGTTGCCGCGCCTGGACCTTCAATGAGGCGATGCGTTCTTCGTGCCGCCGCGCTTCGCCGGCGAGCGCGGCTTCCGCCTTCAGTTCGAAGTACCCTTTGCAGAAAGCGCGCGACGCATCGGCGGTCGCGTCGCCGCATTCCTTCGACAGTTGCCAGCGGCGCCTTGCCGCCGTCCATGCACGGCAGCGTATTGTCCTTCGATAGCTTGCCCTCAAGAACTGGACGCACAGCCGCCTCGGAGCGGTCCGGCAATACGCCGTCGATATGAGCGCCGGTGCGGTCGCGGGCGATCGGGATTGGAATTGCTCAGCCGATAGGCCTGGCTTTTCCGCGACGCCACCCCGTTTGCGCGCCGCGCGCGGCAGCGCTTCAGCCCGTTCCTCTCGCGGCCCCAGCCTTCG
>PMBZ01000260.1:4334-18864 GCA_003153975.1 Hyphomicrobiales bacterium | reverse complement strand
TCCAGCCGCTGTTGAAATTTGCGATGCTCCATCGGGTGCCCTCCCGCCGGACCGGAACGCCCAGGATGCCCCCGGATTGCGGCCGAAAACCTACCCAGAATTTGGACATAGCCAAGTCAAAGGCGAGTGGAGCCGCGTGACCATGGCCTGGAACTTGAAGCGGATGTTCGTCCTGAAGTCCGCTTGAGGGGGAACTAAAGGCAAAAAACGCCACAAAGAAGTGGCAATTGGCATCGGAGCAGCGCGTATTTCAGCCGTGGGGCCGGCTGCGGTAGCCGGTGTAAAACACAGAAGTCCCGCGCGTGAAAGCAAATTGGCAGCCGCCGTTTACGGCACAATATGCTGCACGGCGATGCTTGTCGCAAAGCCTCAGTCCGGCAGGCTGCCAGGGGTGGGACGAAACGCAACTTCATCTTGATTGGACCAATAATGCTCTTTGTGCCGGTTTGGGATCAAAATCCCCTCAAGCAGGTCCGTTTTCAATATGTGACGGTGGGGATTATCGTCCTCAACGTGGCCATCTTCTTCGGCCTTGAGACCAATCTCATTTTCCCGGTACCCGCGGGCCTGATCGAGGCACTGTCGCCCAAACCGGAGCAGGTCGTGCCTTGGGAGGCGTTTCTGCAGCATCTCTCCGGGCAATATAGGCTGCTCACCTATATGTTTTTGCACGGAAGCGTGCTGCACCTGCTGTTCAACATGCTTTTCCTTTTCGTGTTCGGGGACAACGTCGAGGATGCGATGGGCCATTTCCGTTTCATCCTCTTTTATCTGGCCTGCGGAATCCTCGGCGCTCTCGTCTATAGCCTCATGAGCGACTACCCCGAAGTACCTCTCATCGGTGCGAGCGGAGCCGTCTCGGGCGTCATAGGCGCCTATCTCGTGCTGCACCCCAACATCCGCGTGTGGGTGCTGGTCCCGTTCCCGAAGCTGCCGTTCATCCCGCTCCGGTTCTCCGCCGCCATTGTGATTGGCGTTTGGATTCTTTATCAGGCCGTCAGCGCGATTTTCTTCCCGTCGCAAGCGATCGCCTGGCCGGCGCATGTGGGCGGCTTTTTCGCGGGCATCCTTCTGGTCGCCATCATGAAGCGGCGGGAGGTGCCGCTTTTCGACGCGGCAACCGGAGAATGAACGGTTCTACGCTAACGTCTAAGCGCGCCCCGATTGACACCTTCGCAACTGCGAAATAGATTCCGGCACCTTGCCGCCGGGCCGCTTGCGGATTGGTACATCCTAAGGCGAGTTGACCCGGCGCTGCGGTGCAGCATAATGAGCGGGCTAAACCAGGGCTGAACGCTATGAAGCTTCTTGTACCCATCAAAAGGGTGGTAGACTATAATGTTAAGATCCGCGTGAAGCCGGATGGCAGCGGAGTGGATATCGCCAATGTCAAGATGTCCATGAATCCCTTCGATGAAATCGCGGTGGAAGAGGCGATCCGCATCAAGGAAGCGGGCCACGCCACGGAAGTCGTCGTGGTATCGGCGGGGCCGCAGAAAGCTCAGGAAACGCTGCGCACCGCGCTTGCCATGGGCGCCGACAGGGCCATCCTCTACAGGACCGACCTGGCGCTTGAGCCGCTGGCGGTTGCAAAGCTTCTGAAGCACGCGGTCGAAAAAGAGCAGCCGGGGCTCGTCATCCTCGGCAAGCAGGCGATCGACGGCGATTCGAACCAGACGGGCCAAATGCTTGCCGCGCTGCTTGGCTGGCCGCAGGCTACCTTCGCCTCCAAAGTCACCGTCAAGGACGGCTCGGCCGAGGTTGTCCGCGAGGTCGACGGCGGCTTGCAGACCGTTTCCATCAAGCTGCCGGCCATCGTGACCGCCGATTTGCGCCTCAACCAGCCGCGCTATGCGTCCCTGCCGAACATCATGAAGGCGAAGAAAAAGCAGTTGGACGAGATCGACGCTGCCTCGCTTGGCATCGCCATCGAGCCGAAACTCAAGGTTATCAAGACCGCCGAGCCGCCCACAAGGAAGGCAGGCATCAAGGTCAGTTCCGCGCAAGAGCTTGTTGAGAAGCTGCGCGCCGAGGCGGGGGTAATACAATAATGGCTGTTCTTCTTGTAGCTGAGCACGACAACCGTTCCCTCAACGGTGCGACTGCGAAGGCGCTGACTGCGGCGGCGGCACTTGGCGGCCCGGTGCACATCCTGGTCGCCGGATCGGGCTGCGAGGCCGTGGCCCAGAAGGCGGCGGCGCTCTCCGGCGTGGAGAAGGTTCTCCTGGCGGAGGCGGATCATCTGAAGGCGAGGCTCGCCGAGGACATGGCGGCGCTGATCGTGCCGCTGATGGCGCAGTATTCGGCGCTGGTCGCGGTCTCTTCCGCCGCCGGCAAGGATTTTGCGCCACGCGTCGCCGCGCTCCTGGACGTGGCACAGCTCTCCGACGTGTCGGCGGTGCGGAGCCCCACCGTTTTCGAGCGCCCGATTTATGCGGGCAACGCGATACAAACCGTGGAATGCAGCCAGGCCAAGAAGGTGCTGACGGTTCGCACGACCGCTTTCGCGGCCACTGCCGAAGGCGGCTCTGCCGCAATCGAGCGGCTTGCGCCCGCCGCGGCGAATGGCGCTTCCCAGTTTGTGAGCGAGGAACTGTCGCAATCCGAGCGCCCGGAGCTGACCGCCGCGAAAGTTGTGATTTCCGGCGGACGCGGTATGCAATCCGGTGAAAATTTCAAGATGCTGGAGCGTATTGCTGATAAGCTCGGAGCAGCAGTCGGGGCGAGTCGCGCGGCGGTCGATGCCGGTTTCGTCCCGAACGACTATCAAGTTGGTCAAACCGGCAAGGTCGTGGCGCCAGAGCTATACATAGCGGTAGGCATTTCCGGCGCCATTCAGCATCTCGCCGGCATGAAGGATTCAAAAGTGATCGTCGCCATCAACAAGGACGAGGAAGCACCTATTTTCCAGGTTGCGGACTACGGCATTGTGGGCGACTTGTTCCAGGTCTTGCCGGAATTCGAAGCCGCGCTCGACCGCCGGAACTAGCATCACACAACCCCGGAGTTGACGATGGTTCCCCCATACACAGCCCGCGAAAACCCTTTCGTCAATAGAGCTGAGAGGCGCGAACCTGTCGTCATCAAGACCGTCGGTGTCATTGGAGCCGGGCAGATGGGCAACGGCATTGCCCATGTCTGCTCGCTTGGCGGCTACAAGGTGCTGCTCAACGACCTGAGCAAGGAGCGGGTTGAATCAGGCCTTGCGACCATCCACGGCAACATGACGCGGCAAATCCACCGCGGGAAGATCACGGAGGAGGACCGCGACCGGGCGCTGGCGCTGATTTCCTATGCGCCCTCGTTCGACGCCTTCAACGATTGCGAGCTGGTCATCGAGGCAGCGACCGAGGATGAGGACATCAAGCGCAAGATCCTGATCGCGCTTTGCCCCCATCTGAAGCCGGAAGCCATCGTCGGCAGCAACACCTCCTCCATCTCGATCACGCGGCTCGCGGCGGTAACGGACCGGCCCGAGCACTTCATCGGCATGCACTTCATGAATCCTGTGCCGGTGATGGACCTCATCGAGATGATCCGCGGCATCGCGACCGACGAAACGACGTTCGGCATTTGCCGCAAGTTCGCGGAAACGCTCGGTAAAACGGTCACGGTAGCGGAAGATTTCCCGGCCTTCATCGTAAACCGCATCCTGATGCCCATGATCAACGAGGCGGTTTATACGCTTTACGAAGGGGTCGGCACCGTGGAGGCCATCGACATGGCCATGCGGCTTGGCGCCCGGCATCCGATGGGACCGCTGCAACTCGCCGACTTCATCGGCCTCGACACCTGCCTTTCGGTCATGCAGGTGTTGTACGAGGGGCTGGCGGACACCAAGTACCGGCCGTGCCCGCTTCTGGTGAAGTATGTGGAGGCTGGCTGGCTTGGCCGGAAGACTCAGCGCGGCTTCTACGACTACCGCGGCGAAGTTCCGGTTCCAACACGCTGAATTTCGCTGGCTCCGGCCACGCTTTCGTTAAAATCGCGCTATAGCTGGCGGGCGGAAAGCCCCCTGAGTTCAAGGTCGTGTCATGACAGCAGCAAATCCAGACGGCGCTCCCGCATGGGGCGAACGCCCTTACACAGCCGCCGTTGTTTTGGCAAATGGCTTGATAATTCAAGGCTATGGCGTTGGGGCGGCAGGCGATGCGGCCGGCGAGGTCTGCTTCAACACCGCCATCACCGGCTATCAGGAAATCCTAACCGATCCGTCCTATGCCGGGCAGATCGTGATGTTCACCTTCCCGCATATCGGTAACACCGGCACGACCCCCGAGGACATCGAAACCACGAACCTTGCCTCGGCCTCGGGCGTGCGCGGCTGCATTCTGCATGCAGGGGTGACTGAGCCTTCGAGCTACAGGTCCAGCCAGCACCTGCACCAATGGCTCGCCGCCCGCGGCATCGTCGGCATTTCGGGCGTCGACACGCGCGCCCTGACCATGCTGATCCGCGAACAGGGCATGCCGAACGCCATCATCGCCCATCATCCGGACGGCGCGTTCGATTTCGAGGCGCTACTCGCCCAGGCGCGCGCATGCCCCAGCATGGAGGGCGCCGAACTGGCGCGCACCGTGACCACGGCGCAGAGCTATGATTGGGGTGAGCGGGTTTGGGGCTGGAACCGCGGCTTCCTGGCCCAGGAGCGCCCAAAATTCCACGTCGTGGCGATAGACTTTGGTATCAAGCGAAACATTCTGCGCTGCCTTGCCTCGGTCGGTTGCCGCGTAACGGTGTTGCCCGGCTACGCCACAGCGGAAGAAGTTCTGGCGCGCGATCCGGATGGCGTTTTCCTCTCGAATGGCCCCGGCGATCCGGCCGCGACGGGCGAATATGCGCTGCCGGTCATCAAGAGCCTGGTCCGTTCCGGCATTCCTGTTTTCGGCATTTGCCTTGGACATCAGCTCCTTGGCCTGGCACTCGGCGCACGCACCGTGAAGATGCCCCACGGCCATCACGGCGCCAACCACCCCGTCATGGACTACACCACCGGCAAGGTTGAAATTACCTCGATGAATCATGGCTTTGCGGTCGAGCGCGCGAGCCTGCCGCATGGGGTCGAGGAGACGCATGTGTCGCTCTTCGACGGCAGCAACTGCGGCATCCGGCTCAAGGGCCAGCCGGTGTTCTCGGTCCAGTATCACCCCGAGGCGTCGCCAGGGCCGCAGGACAGTCATTACCTCTTTACACGTTTTGCTAACCTCATGCGTGAGCGGAAGGGGCTTGCCGCCGAAAGTGAGCGCGCCTTTCGTTTAGATTAGCCTTTGATCTAGATCAAAACAGGGTTTACCGATCTTTGCGATTAGCAGTGCCCTGTGGCACTTTGTGTGGGCTCTAAGCTCTAGACTTTTCCGTGCCTTCGCGCCATGATCGCAACTGAAGGCGGAAGCTCGGGCGTATTGCCGGCCAATGATGCGCTTGGCGTAAGGGGTCGCGTGCCATGGATAATGTGGGCCGCGAAGAGGAAAAAGCATGGATTATCAGGGCAAGTTTCAGGACGCTCTCGACGCTTTGTCCGCCGAGGGGCGTTACCGCGTGTTCGCCGATATTCTGAGGCGGAAGGGCGAGTTTCCAACCGCGATCCATCATACGGCTGAGGGAACCAAGCCGATTACGGTGTGGTGCTCGAACGACTATCTCGGCATGGGCCAGCATCCGAAGGTGCTCGCCGCAATGCACGACGCGATCGACCGGGTTGGGGCCGGCTCCGGCGGCACGCGCAACATTTCTGGGACGACCCATTATCACGTCGAACTCGAAAGAGAGCTGGCGGACCTGCACGGCAAGGAAGCAGCACTGCTTTTCACCTCGGGCTACGTTTCGAACGAAGCCACGATTTCCACGCTGGTGAAGATCCTGAAGGGTGCCGTGATCTTCTCGGACGAGAAGAACCACAATTCCATGATCGAGGGCGTGCGCCAGGGCGGCGGTCCCAAGCGGATCTGGCGGCACAACGACCTTGAGCATCTGGAAAGCCTGCTCCAGGAATACGGCCCGGAGGTCCCGAAGATCGTCCTGTTCGAGTCCGTCTATTCGATGGACGGCGATATCGCGCCGATTGGCGAGATTTGCGATCTTGCGAAGAAATACGGTGCGCTGACCTATATCGACGAAGTCCACGCGGTCGGTATGTACGGGCCGCGCGGCGCCGGCGTCTCCGAGCGCGATGGCGCCATGCACAAGGTCGATGTCATCGAGGCGACCCTCGCCAAGGGCTTCGGCCTGATGGGCGGCTATATCGCCTCGTCAGCCAAATGCGTCGACGCGATCCGCTCTTATGCGGCGGGCTTTATCTTCTCGACCTCGCTTGCTCCGGCGATCGTTGCCGGGGCGCTCGCCAGCGTCCGCCATCTCAAGGAGAGCCAGGAGGAGCGCATCCGCCATCAGGCCCGCGCCGCGCTGCTCAAGGAGCGCCTGGTTCGCGAAGACCTGCCCGTGATGCACACGCCGAGCCATATCGTGCCGGTGCTCGTGGGCGATCCGGTGCAGTGCAAGGAACTGACCGACGCGCTGATGGACCGCTTCGGGGTGTACGTGCAGCCGATCAACTACCCCACCGTTCCCCGCGGCACCGAACGCATCCGCTTGACGCCTGGGCCTCACCATACGGACGAGCAGATGGACCGCCTCGTGTTCGCGCTCCGCACGCTTTGGACCGAAATGGGGCTTCGCGGCGGCAAGGAATGGTGCGGCATCTGGCGCGGCCAAGTGCAGATCGCCACGCCCTTCGATCTGGGCGTCGCCTCGGGCGGCTGATCCTCGCCCCATCGCAAAGTCCGTTCTTGCTGGCGGGCAGGGCGTTTCGCCCCGCCCGCTCCGGGACGAAGGCGCTCATCGCTTTCGCATCCAGCCCGCGTGCGCTATAAGACTTTCATAAGTTTTTAGGCTTCACGGCGGCTCCATGCGCAAAACGGTTTTCCTCAGCTCCACCAGCGCCGATCTCGGCCCCTTCCGCGCGCAAATCGTCGAGGACGCACGCGGCTACGACTGGTTCCGCATCGACGCCATGGAGGAGTTCGGCGCGCGCTCCGCCCCGCCCATCGCGTTCTGCCGCCGCCGCGTCGAGGAGGCGGACATTTTCGCCGGGCTCATCGGCAATTACCGGGGCTGGGAGCCGGACGGCGACAACAAGCAGCGCTCCATCACCGAGATGGAATACGATTGGGCCGTGGACGCCAAAAAGCGCCGGCTCATGTTCGTGGCGCCGGAGGACTTCGGAGGCACCGCCGCCCCGTCCGATGGCGAGGCAGGCGCGCGCCAGCGCCAGTTCCGCGTGCGCGTCACAAGCTCGGAAACCGCCGATTTGCGCTGCTTCGGCTCCGCTGACACGCTCTCCAAAGCCTTCTTCAAGGCGCTGTTCAACGAGGTCATGTACGATCTGGCCGCCCAGGCGAAGACCGCGCCGGATGGTCCTGGCCGCCTGGATGCCGCCGCGATGGCCGGCGCCGCGCTCGCCGCCGTGGCCCAGGAAGAGAATCTGAGCCTGGAGGAAATGCGGGCAAAAGGGCTCGGCCTCACCGAAATCGAAGCCGCGCTCACCAAGCGCGCGCAGGCGGCGGAAGCCAGCGCCGCGCATCACCGCGAGGCCGGGTCGAAGGCCCGCGAGGAAGGCGCGCTCGCCTGGAAGAACCTCGGTGCGCTGGCTTTTGCCTACGATACGGCCAAGGCGATGGACGCCTACGGCAAGGCCGCCGCGCTCGACAGCCAAGACTGGGAAGCGCTCTGGTATCTCGGCCGGCTTCGACAACGGGGGGGCTACCTGCCGGCCGCGAAAAACTCCTACGAAAGCTTGCTCGCCCGCCAGGAGAGCATCGATAACCCCTCCTTCATCCACTGGGGCTATTTCCTGCTCGGCGATGTGGAGGCCGGGCTAGGGAATCGCTCCACCGCCCTGGACCACTATGAGCGCGGCCAGGCTCTGGTTCAAGCCCTCGCCGCGCGCGATCCTTCCAACGCCGAATGGCAGCGGGATCTGTCCGTGAGCTATGACCGCGTAGGCGACATCAGCGCGGCACGCGGCGACCGCGATGGCGCGCTCAAAGCCTACAAGGACGGGCAAGAGATCTTCAAGGCGCTCGCCGCGCGCGATCCTTCCAACGCCGAATGGCAGCGGGATCTGTCCGTGAGCTATGAACGCGTAGGCGACATCAGCGCGGCACGCGGCGACCGCGATGGCGCGCTCAAAGCCTACAAGGACGGCCTCGACATTCGAAAGGCGCTCGCCGCGCGCGATCCTTCCAATGTGGTTTGGCAGACGGACTTGGTTGTCAGCGGCTGGAAGCTTGCCTCGGCGGGGGCGGCGGATGCGGCGCGGCATCTTGCGGAGGGGCTTGCGATCCTGAAGCGGCTGCATGCGGAGGGGCGGCTGACGGCGGACCAGGAGGGGTGGATCGCGCCGTTCGAGGCGGCGTTACAGGAGCCGGCTGGAGAGGAGCCGGAGGCGAAGGCGGAAGCGGCGCCTTGGTGGAAGTTCTGGCGGAGCTGAGGAGTGGAACCGATAGGTGGCGGTGCGGCGAAGACTGGCGAAAGAAGTTCGTTGTTTAGGCGCGAGCGCTTGCCACAGTTCTAATTTTGCTACATCCTGGGGTTATGACCGAACGCGTGAGAATTATCACCGAGCAGGCGCTGGCGCTACCGGCGGACGAGCGGGAGCGGCTTTGCGAGGCACTGCTCATGAGCTTGCAGGGCAGCGCCACGGAGGAAGACGAAGCCGCGCTGCGGGAGGAAATCGAGCGCCGGCGTGAGGCGTACAAAGCCGGCGAGCTGTCCGCCCGGCCGTTCGAAGACATCCTTCAAGAGCGTTTGGCGAAGTGACGGCACGCTTCGCGCTTGCGGCTGAATTCGAGCTGGACGAAGCTATTGCCTTTTATGAAAACTGCGGGCCAGGGCTCGGGCAGGAATTCTTGCGGGAAGTGGCCAGCACGGTTGCGCTGATCGAAGAGTTTCCAGAGGCTTGGCCTTTGGTGTCCAACAAAGACCGGGCCTGCCGGGTAAAGCGCTTTCCGTATCGGATCGTTTATTGCATCGACGGCGGAGACATTGTGGTGTTTGCTGTCGCTCATTTCAAACGCCGCCTTCATTATTGGCGTGATCGCATCCGCCACTAAGGAAACATTCAGGAATAAGTGAACCGGATGGCGCAGGAGTTTTGGCCGGCGAGCCAAGGCGTAAAATGCGGCACATGTCCCGGATTTTGTTTCAGCGCGAGGCGTCTTCTCGCGCGGATCGCTTCGGCGTCGCAATGGGGACCGCTTGAACGCAGGCCGGCGGAATGGTGCAAAGTTGGCCGCCTCGAAAGTATGTCAAGTTACAAGAATGTGGCAGCGCTAACAGAACCTAAAGTAGAAACGTAGCTAATAATGTGTTCATAGGCAAAAGCCCGTGGCTGTAGGCCAAAGCGTTAGGCGAGTTATGGTAAATGCCGGCGTGGTTAATGACGCTGGGCTATGTTCGAAAACACGGAAAAACACGCGAAATTCATGTGTTTTCACCCAAAAATCCAGGTTTCAAAACACCCGTTAAATATAAGAAGCGTAAAGAGTTAAGACTAACGAGGCGTTACGCAAAACGCTTTGCCAACCAAGAATCCGTGCTTCTTTAAACGTCCCTGGAATAAACGGGCGGGGCCGCCTCGCGGTCGGGCGAAGCGGCCCCGGCATCTAGCTATCTACCTCAACTCTGCGGGCGGACGACATCCGACGGCGCAAGCTGCCAGTGGTTCGGCGAGCGCCACAGGCGCGACCGAAGCAGTTCGCGCTCGTAGATGAACTCCTTGGGCAGGCGGTCGAAGAACTTGTCGAACTCCTCCTCGTGCGCCCGCGCCTCGGCGTGGCCCGCGTCGCGGCCCACGGTCATCAGCTCGTGGAAGGTATCGGCGGAGAAGTCGAGGCCCTTCCATTGGATGTCCTCGTAGCGTGGCATCCAGCCGATGGGGCTTTCGACGGCGGCGGTGCGGCCGCGCACGCGGTCGACGATCCACTTGAGTACGCGCAGGTTCTCGCCGAAGCCCGGCCACATGAACTTGCCCTCGGCGTCCTTGCGGAACCAGTTGACGCGGAAGATCAGCGGCGGGTTGGAGATGCGGCGGCCGACGTTCAGCCAGTGCCCCCAGTATTCGGCCATGTTGTAGCCGCAGAAGGGNNAAGGGCAGCATGGCCATCGGGTCGCGCCGCATGGCTGTCACGCCGATGGCGGCCGCGGTGGCTTCCGAGCCCATGGTGGCGCCTAGATAGACGCCGTGGCTCCAGTTGAATGCCTGATAGACGAGCGGGGCGTCCTTGCTCATGCGGCCGCCGAAGACGAAGGCGCGCATCTCGACACCGGCCGGGTTCTCCCAATCCGGGTCGATGGAGGGGCACTGGCGGGCGGGTGCGGTGAAGCGCGCGTTCGGGTGCGCCGCCGGGCGGCCGCAGCCGGCCGTCCAGTCCTCGCCCTTCCAGTCGATCAGGTGCGCGGGCGTCTCGCCGTCCATGCCCTCCCACCAGATGTCGCCGTCGTCGGTCAGTGCGCAGTTGGTGAAGATGCAGTTCTCGCGGATGGTGTCCATCGCGTTGGGGTTGGACTTGCGGTTCGTGCCCGGCGCCACGCCGAAGAAGCCGGCTTCCGGATTGATGGCGCGGAGCGAGCCGTCGGGCGCCCGCTTGATCCAGGCGATGTCGTCGCCGACCGTGTGGACCTTCCAGCCGTCGAAGCCCTTTGGCGGCACTAGCATGGAGAGGTTGGTTTTGCCGCAGGCGCTCGGGAAGGCGGCGCCGAGATACGTCTTCTCGCCGTCCGGTGCCTCGATGCCCATGATGAGCATGTGCTCGGCGAGCCAGCCTTCGTCGCGCGCNNAGCGCGAGGCACTTCTTGCCGAGGAGTGCGTTGCCGCCATAGCCCGAGCCGTAGGACCAGATCTCGTAGGTCTCGGGGAAGTGGACGATGTATTTGCGCTTGATATCGGGCTCGCAGGGCCACGGCACGTCCGCCTGGCCTGGGGCGAGGGGCGCGCCGATCGAGTGCATGCAGGGGATGAAGGAGCCGTGCTCGCCAAGCGCGCCCAGCACCGCAATGCCCATGCGCGTCATGATTCGCATGTTGGTCACGACATAGGGGCTGTCGGTGATCTGGATGCCGATCTTGGCGATGGGCGAGCCGATGGGGCCCATGGAGAAAGGGATGACGTACATGGTGCGGCCGGCCATGCAGCCGTCGAAGAGGCCGGTGAGCGTCTCGCGCATCTGTGCCGGCGGCGCCCAGTTGTTGGTGGGACCTGCCTCGTCCTTGTTGACCGAGCAGATGAAGGTACGGTCCTCGACGCGGCCCACATCCGAGGGGTGCGAGCGGGTCAGGTAGGAGTTCGGCCGCTTTTCGGGATTGAGCCTGATATACGTGCCCGAATCGACCATCATCTGGCAGAGCCGGTCGTATTCCTCCTGCGAGCCATTCATCCACGCCACGCTCGCGGGCTTGCAGAGCGCGGTCATCTCCTCGACCCAGGCGGCGAGTTTTGCGTTGTTCGTTGGGCTGGTCATTGTCTATTCCCTCTACTGAACGGGCGTAAGGCCCTGTCGATTATAAGTCCGGGCCATGGGTCTCGCGGAGGGCATGGCCGGCATCCTTCTGTCTAATTCGTTGGCATTGCTGGCACTTCATGGGGGGACAGGCTGCCCCGCAAGGAAGAGCCCGGCGCCAGGTTCAGCGTGAAATATCATAAAACTGTACGATTCTGGCTGAGTTTTGTTATTCGCGCCCGAGGCGCCTTTCGAACCTTCCACGAGCGGCGCCAATGCAGGCAGCCTCTAAGCGCCGGCCAGCTTGACCGCCCCAATCTATCGCGGTACACAACCGTTTAGAAGCGCTCAATGCGGTGGAAAACCAACATTAACCCTCTTGCGTTTCCCGCTGCGAAATGCCGCGCCCCCTCCTCCCGCAACTCCGTGCCCGCCGGCTATTTTCCTAAGTCTTTGCAATGACAAGGCTCGTTTCTCCAAAGATTTATGGAACCCACGGCTTGCTGTTCTGGATTTTTCTGCGTAGAGGTAATTCTGCAACAGAACTGCTGCGCTGAACCTGAAACAAGCTGGATGTCTGATGCCAACTATCGCGCTCGTCGACGATGACCGTAACATTCTCACGTCTCTGCGTATGCTGCTGGAGGCGGAAGGATATAAAATCCTCGCATATACCGATGGCGTTTCCGCTTACGACGGCATTACCGCCGATCCGCCGGATCTTGCCATTCTCGATATCAAGATGCCGCGCATGGATGGGATGGAGCTTTTACGGCGTCTTCGCCAGAAGAGCGAGATGCCGGTGATCTTCCTGACCTCCAAGGACGATGAGATCGATGAGCTGTTCGGCCTCAAGATGGGCGCGGACGATTTCATCAGGAAGCCGTTCAGCCAGAGGCTGGTGGTGGAGCGGGTGCGGGCGATCCTGCGCCGCAGCCAGCCGCGCGAGGCGTCCACACCTCAAGAGGATGCGGCGAAGATCATCGAGCGGGGCAAGCTCAAGCTCGATCCCGAGCGGCATACCTGCATCTGGGATGGCAAGCAGGTCACGCTCACGGTGACGGAGTTTCTCATTCTGCAGGCGCTTGCGGCGCGGCCGGGCGTGGTCAAGAGCCGCGACGCGCTGATGGATGCCGCCTATGACGATCAGGTTTACGTCGACGACCGGACCATTGACAGCCACATCAAACGGCTCAGGAAGAAGTTCAAGCTTGTCGACAACAATTTCGACGTGATCGAAACCCTTTACGGTGTAGGCTACCGCTTCAAGGAATAGCGGTTTGGGGAAGCTAATCGTATGGCCTTGGAAATACCCGGATGGCGTGAAGCAGCCTCATGGCGGGCCGCCCGCGCGGTCCGGGTCCGTTTCTATCGTTTTACCAGAAGACTTTCGAACTATTTAAGATTTAATAGCATCACTTGGCGGATCATCGTCTTGAATCTGGCCGGTGTTACCATCCTCGTGGCTGGTATTTTCTATATCAACCAGTACCGGGTGAAGTTTATCGAAACGCGGGTCGAAAGCCTGACCACGCAAGCTGCCATTATCGCGAGCGCTATCGGACAGACCAGCAAGACCACCGCGGATCAATTGCCGGACGGCGTTCCAACCGACGACGAGAACAAGATCGTAGTGCCGCACGGCCTGTCGAGCCCCGAGTTTTCCTTCAGGATCGACCCTGAGATCGTCTCGCCGATGCTGCGCGACCTTGTCGGCCCAACGGGAACCCGGGCCCGGGTTTTCGACACCGAAGGCACGCTGATTTCGGATAGCCGGCAGCTTTACCCGCGCACCCCGCCCGCACGCGCAGAGGGGGCCGCCGAGAACGAAAGCGATATTCTGAGCGAAATCTGGACCTATCTCAAGGGCGGCTTCTGGACCCAGGATCTGCCAATCTATAAGGACATGGGGCCCGACGGCAAAGCCTATGACGAGGTGCGGGTGGCGCTGACGGGCAGCCCTGCTCAGCTCATCCGCGTCACGGAATCGGGGGAGACCGTAATCTCCATCGCCATGCCGGTTCAGCGCGAGCAGGCCATTCTCGGTGCGTTGTTCATGACCGCGCAGGGCAGCGCCATCGACGACCTCATCGCCCAGGAGCGCCTTCAAATCATGGCCATCGCTGGACTGGTCGTTGCGGTAACGGCGCTGCTTTCGCTCTACCTGGCGGGCACGATCGCAGAACCCATGCGCCGCCTTGCTTTCGCAGCCGAGCGGGTGCGCAAGAACATCAAGAACCGCGAGCAGATTCCCGACTTCAGCGACCGGCCGGACGAGATTGGCAATCTCTCGCGAGCGCTGAGAGACATGACCAACGCGCTTTATTCGCGCCTCGACGCGATCGAAAGCTTCGCCGCCGATGTCTCCCACGAACTCAAGAACCCGCTCACCTCGCTGCGCAACGCCGCAAGCCTGCTGCCGGCGGTCAAGCAGGAGGACGACCGGAAAAAGCTGACTGACATCATCGTTCACGACGTGCGGCGGCTGGACCGGCTCATCACCGACATTTCCGATGCCTCCAGGCTCGACGCGGAGCTGGCCCGGGAGACGGCAAGGCCGGTGAACATGGCGAGCCTGCTCAATATGCTCTGCGAGATCACACGCGAAAACCGTGCCGCCGGCCTGAACGTCGTGCTGTCGGTTCAAGGGTACGCCACGCCGGACCTGTGTGCGAGTGCCAAGGAATATTATGTCAACGGCCACGACAGCCGGCTGGGCCAAGTCGTCGTGAACCTGATCGAGAACGCCATATCGTTTTCGCCAAAGGGCGGATCGATCTACGTCTCCGCAAAGAAGTTGCGCGAGAACAATCAAATCGAGATCAGTATCGAAGACGAGGGCCCCGGAATCAGGGAGGAAAACCTGGAAAAGATATTCAGGCGCTTCTATACGGACCGCCCCGAATCGTTCGGCAACAATTCGGGGCTCGGGCTCAACATTTCTCAGCAGATCGTAAAGGCGCATGGCGGGGCCATCTGGGCCGAGAACCGGCAGTGCCCAGGGCCTCCTTCAGTGCAAAGGCCGCGCAAGCCGA
>PMBZ01000260.1:0-4276 GCA_003153975.1 Hyphomicrobiales bacterium | reverse complement strand
GGCGGCTCTTGCGCGCTTTTGCGCGGAGTGCCGGGTGCGGGCAAATCCGATCTCGCTCTGCGCTTCCTGTTTCTACCGCCGGAGGCGATGGCGGCGCGGCCGGTTCTCATTGCCGACGATCAGGTTATCCTGCGGCGCGAGGGGGACTATGTGGTGGCTTCCTGTCCGGCACCGCTCGCGGGCAGAATCGAGGTGCGCGGTGCGGGCATCGCGCGGATAGACGCGTTTGCCACGGAAGCGCGCCTGTTGCTGATCGCCGATATGGACGGTTCCGGCGATCAGCCCCGCTTTCCGCGAGATTGGCAGTGGGAGACCGTGCTGGGAGTGCCGGTCCGGCGGATCGTTCTCAATCCCTTCGAATTGTCGGCGCCGGTGAAGCTTGCACTTGCCTTGCAAAACATGTTGGAAGATCCGCAGATTAACTAGCTGTATTCCATGGAGAGTTTATATAGAGCTTGAACCCGGAGGGGATGCGGCTCACAATTGCCGGTGGCAGGCTGTGCTTTCCTCCCAAGGACTCATTGCGGCAGTTTCCCGGAAAAACCATGATCGGCCTCATCGTTGTAACTCATGGCAATTTGGCGAAGGAGTTTGTCTCCGCGCTCGAACACGTGGTCGGGCCTCAGCAACAGATCAAAGCCATATCGATCTTTCCTCACGACGATATGGAGGAGCGGCGCAACGCCATCGTCGAAGCGGCGCAGTCCGTGGGCAGCGGCGACGGCGTGATCGTTTTGACCGATATGTTCGGCGGAACGCCGTCCAATCTGTCCATATCGGTCATGAAGGCCGGATCGGTGGAAGTGATCGCTGGAGTGAACCTTCCAATGCTGGTGAAGCTCGCCCGCATCCGGGAGGAGGCTCCGCTGCAGGATGCCTTGAAACAGGCACAGGATGCCGGGAGGAAATACATACACGTGGCGAGTTTGGTTCTGAATGCCCACTAAAGACAGGCGCGGGGAGGGGCAGGAAGCCGCCTCCGGGCGGGCGGTGAGAGCCGCCAGCGGCATCTATCAGTGCTTGGCCGAAGTTACCATCGTGAACAAGCGGGGCCTGCACGCGCGCGCCTCGGCGGCCTTCGTGAAGCTGGCCGAGAAATTCGATGCGGAAGTGTCTGTCACCAAGGATGGCCAGACGGTCAGCGGAAGCTCGATCATGGGCCTCTTGATGCTGGGGGCAAGCCCCGGCAGCATCATCCTGATCGAAACCGAAGGACCGGAGGCCGAGGAGGCCTTGGAGGCCTTAACCGCCCTGGTGGAAGCGCGCTTCAACGAGGAGGAATAGAGGGAAGCCTGCTATTTGCCTTCCTTGTACTTGTCCCTGCACCGCGGGTACAAATCTTTCTCATGTTTGCCCAAGCATTCTTTTAGTTCGCGGGTGCGGTGCGGGTTGATGCCCTTGCAATATTGCTGGATATCCCATCCACAAACGCCCGCGATGGGAACGTGCTGCATCTGAGCGTGCGCCGCGGACGGCAGAAGGGCGAGCGCCAGCAGTAACGCGGTTATGGTTTTCATGTTTTCTCCGCCGCTTTGGGGTTTGGCGAAGCGGTAGCGGCGTGCTTGGGCGAAAATTGGACCTGCTTGCAGTTGCACCGAGGTTTGGAGCAGAATCCGTGTGCCGTGTCCCCCCCGCCAAGAACCAGCCCGTTACACCGCCCGGGAAAATCCTTTAAGCTGCCGGAAAATCTGGGCTGGAGCACGGCCGCCTGCAAGGGGAGGAACCATGATCAAGAACGCCTACAGGGGACTCGATTTCGGCTTGGGCCAGGACGCGGACATGCTGCGCGAAACCGTGCGCGGCTTCTCAGCCACCAAGATTGCCCCGCGCGCGGATGAAATCGACCGGACCAATACGTTTCCGCGCGATCTCTGGGTGCCCATGGGATCGCTCGGCTTACATGGCATCACGGTCGAGGAAGAGTGGGGCGGCACGGGGCTCGGCTATCTTGAGCATTGCATCGCGATGGAGGAGGTGAGCAGGGCGAGCGGCAGCGTGGGCCTTTCCTACGGGGCTCACTCCAATCTCTGCGTGAACCAGATCCGGCGCAATGGCTCGCCGGAGCAGAAGCGCCGCTATCTGCCGAGGCTCATTTCAGGCGAGCATGTGGGGGCGCTCGCCATGTCGGAAGCGGGCTCCGGCTCGGACGTGGTGTCGATGTCGGCGCGGGCCGTAAAGCGCGGATCGGGCTACGTGCTCAACGGCACGAAAATGTGGATCACCAACGCGCCGCATGCGGATACGCTGGTGGTGTACGCCAAGACCGATCCGGCGGCCGGCCCGCGCGGCATCACCGCCTTCCTCATCGAAAAGGGCATGAAGGGTTTCTCGGTATCGCCCAAACTCGACAAGCTCGGCATGCGCGGTTCCGACACCGCCGAGCTTGTGTTCTTGGATTGCGAGGTGCCCGGGGAGAACGTGCTGGGTGCGGCGAATGGCGGTGTCCGGGTGCTGATGTCGGGCCTCGACTATGAGCGCGCGGTACTGGCGGCGGGCTCGCTTGGCATCATGCAGGCGGCGCTCGATCTGGTGCTGCCTTACGTGCACGGGCGCAAGCAGTTTGGCCAGCCCATCGGCACCTTCCAGCTCGTCCAGGCCAAAATCGCCGATATGTATGTGACGCTGAACGCGGCGCGTGGCTATGTCTATGCTGTGGCGCGCGCCTGCGACCGCGGCGAGACCACGCGCGAGGATGCGGCTGGCGCCATCCTGTTCGCGAGCGAGGCCGCGACCCGCGTGGCGCTGGACGCGATTCAGATCCTGGGCGGCAACGGCTATGTCAACGATTACCCGGCCGGCCGGCTCTTGCGCGACGCCAAGCTCTACGAGATCGGCGCGGGCACGAGCGAGATCCGCCGCATGCTGATCGGACGCGAACTGTTTGAGAAAACGGTGTAAGATGCCATGTTGCGGTGTTTTGTCATTCTTTGGTTAATTGACAAATTGCTGGAATATGCAACATTGAGCGGAGAAGGAGTCTAATTATGGCACGCAAATCCACACCCGCAGCGGCTCCAGGCTTCGCTGAAGCACCGCAAGCCGCCTTTGTTGCCGATACCGCCCGCAAGCCAGGCTTCGGCGTCTTGAACCGGGTCAGGCTGACGCTTGGCCCAGGCGGGCGCGTGGTCATCCCCGCGGCACTGCGCGACGCGATGGAGGTGGAGGAGGGCGATGCCATCCTTGCCTGGGTAGAGGATGGCGAGCTTCATCTCTTAAGCCCGCGCGTGGGCGCCAGGCAGGCGCAGGCCATGCTCAAGGGCCTGCTGCCCGAAGGCGTAAGCCTGGCCGATGAGCTGATCGCTGAGCGGCGGCGCGAGGCCGAGGCCGAACCCCGTGGCTAGCATCGTACTCGACAGCTCCGTGATCCTCGCACACATGGGTGGCGAGCCGGGCTCGGAACGCGCCGCGGGCTACTTCGGCGACGCGCTGATTTCCGCCGTCAATCTGTCCGAGGTGGTGGCCAAGCTGGCCGAGCGCGGCGTTAGCCTTGGCCTCGCGCGCGCCGCGCTGTCGCGCTACGGCTTGCAGGTGGCTGCATTCGACGAGGAGGCAGCTGAACGGACGGGCGCACTGCGGCCTAAGACCAAGGCGTTTGGGCTATCGCTTGGCGACCGGGCCTGCCTGGCGCTGGCCGAGCGTTCAGCGCTGCCCGTACTGACCGCCGACAGGGCGTGGAAGGACCTAAATCTTTCGATTGAAGTCCAGCTCTTGCGCTAAGGCATCAATAATAAGTGAGTTGGATGGTGCCGGGATTTTGACCGGTTGCAAGGCGCGCAAAGGGGCGCATGTCGAAGATATGTAGCCCTTTTTGCAACGCGAGCCGCCGGGCAAGAGAACGAGCCGGATGGTCCGGTTATTTCCGAGCGATGCCTAAGCTTTGGCAGGAACCCTGTGCTAGAGTGCCTAGCGCATGACCAAAGACACGGGATGAAACGCAAAAGATGGCTCATTTGAAGAGCGCGATCGACCGCCGGTCCCCGGAATTTCAGGCGAATGCCAGCGCGATGCGGGAGCGGCTTGCCAAGCTTTCCGCCAAGCTCGAAGCGGTATCGCAGGGCGGCGGCGCTGAATCCCGGCGGCGGCACGAGGCGCGCGGCAAGCTGTTTGCGCGCGACCGGATCGATTTGCTGCTCGATACTGGTTCGCCCTTTCTCGAAATCGGAACGCTGGCCGCGCACGGGCTCTATGACGGCGATGCGCATGCGGCGGGGATTGTTACTGGGATCGGGCGCGTTTCAGGGCGGGAGTGCATGATCGTCGCCAACGACGCAACGGT
>PMBZ01000064.1 GCA_003153975.1 Hyphomicrobiales bacterium | reverse complement strand
AAGGGCAGTTCGGCATCGGACCAGTCGATGTTGTTGATGAACATCATGCCTGTGTCGACGCGGCTCGCGACACGCTTCCCGCGTGCGATGTCCTTGGTGTAGACGGAGCCGCCCAATCCGAAATCGGAGTCGTTGGCGAGTGCCACGGCCGCGTCTTCGTCCTTGACGCGGAAGAACATCGCGACCGGGCCGAAAAATTCGTCGCGGAAAGCCGGGTTGCCGGGCTTCACGTCCGTCAGGATCGTGGGCTCCATGAACGAGCCGGGCCGGTCGATACGCTTGCCGCCCAATACCACCTTTGCGCCGTGAGAGACTGCGCCGTTGACCTGTTCGACAAGTTGCAGCAAGGCGGGCTCGCTGGACAAGGGACCGAGTGTCGTCTTCTCGTCCATCGGGTCGCCGGGCTTCAGGGCCGCGAGCGCCGTCCGGAACTTGTCGAGGAACTTATCGGCAAGGGGTTCCACGACGATGAAGCGCTTCGCCGCGCAGCAGGTTTGGCCGGTGTTGTACATCCGTCCCCAGACGGCCCACTTGACGGCATGGTCGAGATCGGCGTCTTCGAGAACGATAAACGCGTCGCTGCCGCCAAGCTCCATCGAGGAGATCTTGATATTCTGCCCCGCCCGCGCCGCCACGCTCTTGCCGGCCGCGACACTCCCGGTCAACGCGACGCCCTTGATCCTGGGGTCGTCGACGACGCGGTTCGACTGCTCGTGGCTGATCAAGAGATTGGTGTACAAACCGGCGGGCGCGCCTGCCTCGGTCAACAGCTTCTCGAAGGCGATGGCGCATTGCGGCACGATACCGGCGTGCTTAACCAGCAGAACGTTGCCCGCCATCAGATGGGGACCCGCGACCCGCGCAAGCTGGTAATAAGGGAAATTCCAGGGCTCCACGCAGAAGATCACGCCCATGGGGCTGCTCTCCATGTGGGCTTCGCCGACGGTTGGATTGAGCTTAGTGGGCGCAAGAAAGCGCTCGGCGTTCTTGGCGTAATAGGCGAGAATCCTGGAGCTGAACTCCACCTCTCCGCGGGCCTCGCCGATCCGCTTGCCCATTTCGAGTGTCATGATGCGCGCGAACTCTTCGGCTCTTTCATGCAGGATCGCCGCCGCTTTGGCCAGGATGGCTGCCCGCGTGGCATAGGGCTTGTGCCGCCAAGTCTCGAAGCAAGCCTGGGCCGCCGCGATCTTGGCCTCGAATTCCTTGTCGGTCAGTTCCTTAAACGTTTTCAGTGTCTTGCCGTCATAGGGATTGACGCTTTGGTATGCCATGTCTTGGTCCTCTTCAAAGGCCGTTCTGCGGGATCTTGGCGATTGCGTTCGCGGACGTCTCCGGCAACCCAAAGTAAACGTACGGTTTTATTGCCAGTAACTGTGTTCCTGCGAAACGAATACGGGTGGCATGGCAGGAGGCACGCGATCAATCGACAATCAGGCCGCTTGAACGATTGCTTGGAATATAATATTAAACGTTACTCGGCGGCAGGTACGGAATATACTCACAGCTCCCGGCGAGAAATATTTAGGCGGCTAAGTTATCGCTGAGCACGCAAATTGCTTGTACTGTTTTCCCGATGAGGCGTAAGCTAGCGCTGCCGATGGCGTCCCTCTCGTTGAAATTCCCTGCTTTAGGTAGTTTCCGGCCCTAACAGGGAGGGTTGCGGCACATCATATAGAGCTGACGCGCCCCTCTGCAGACCCCTGCACTCGGCCAAGAGTACGAAAGCCAGCAACTGAAATGACAAGTTCTGCCTCGGCTTCAAAGCTCACGCCTCAGTTTGATAATTTTTTATTTGCGCGCATCGACAAGAGTAGCGAAGAAACGCCGCTCAGCGTGCTTTCGGTGCTTGCCCGGCTGGGCGTCGATCCTTGGGAAGAGTCGGCAAGGCTGGCGCAATTGCCGCGCCTCGACGCGGTTAAGAGACTGGCCTCGATGATTGCCGCCATTCCCGGCGCTTCATCGGCCTACCTCGATGCCGGAACTCTTTCCGGCCGCTTGATATCACTTTTGCCGTCCCGGCCCGCCGTTGCGGCCTTGCCCCGCCTCGAAGCAGTTGTCCGGTCGCGGAGCAAGTCATGGCTGCCCGTCTGGATACTTCTGGCGGCCCTGGTTCTTGTCATGATCGCAACGGGCCATTAGCCCCCCGGCATGAACACCTGCAATTGACCCCGCAGCCGGAGGCTTCGCTGCGGCAAAACCCATGACGCAGTTTTCCGCCCTGTTGCGGCGGCGCTTAATTCTTGATGCGCAGGCGAAAATGAAGTTCACCGCTTTTGACGCCCTTGGGCAAAGAGCAACTCTCTCCCGTACACGAAAAGCCGCCAAGCGGACTGCATTGCGAACAGAGGTTGGCGCAGTAATAGGAGGCGCCGCTCGTACAGGTGACGCCTTCCAGCGCCAATGCCAAGGAGGGGATAATCGCTGCAATTCCTGCCGCGCCAATGAAGATCGAACGCATACGCATGTTAATGTCTCCGATCAACCGTTGTACTGCCAACGCGGCGATCGCGCTCATCGCGCGATCGCCTAAGCCTTACCGCTGGGGGGGGACGGCGATGAGGCTTATGCCCTGGGTACGTGGCGCCGGGCCATGCCGGATACCCGCGCCCAAAACTTTGGATACTTATTTCGCAATTGCCGGAAGTTCCTTCGCCTGCGCCGCGGTCAGGTCGAGAACAACGCGGTCTGTTTTTAGGCTAATCTGTGCGGATGCCAGTTTTACCCGATGCTCGCCTATGCCCCAGTAACCGCCGATATCGGCAAACATTCCGGTAACCTTGTCATCGGAGGAACGCTGAAAAACCTCGACTTCCCCTAATTTCTTATCGTCGCTGCTGTAGACGGGCTTACCGATCCACGCTTGAGCTTGCTGCGAGGTAAGCGACAGGTCGCCGGCTTTTTGAGCCTGGACGGACGTAATCGCCGCCGCGGGAGCTTTGACGTCCTCAGCCACAGCCGGGAGAGCGATTACGGCGGCAAGCGCGGTAGCGAGCGTTAGCTTACGTATCATAATTTAAACTCCTGAAATTATTGGTTGCGGACCTAATCTGTGTACGAGGAACAGCGACGGTTAGACTCGGAAAGTACCAAGTTTTTGATTATTTTAGGCGTAAACCTTAGTGATGCTGGACAAACATTGCCGCCACAAAATGAGTATATTCCGAACCTTTTTCCTTGGCCTCGATGGAGCCATGTCTTTGATAATATATCGTCACGCCGGTATCGTCCCCAGCCCGTGCTGCTAACGCAAGGAGAGCGCTATGGACACCACGACACTTTTGCTGATCGTAATCGTGTTATTGTTGATTGGCGGGGGCGGCTATTATGGCCGGAGACGCTGGTTCTAGCACGCAGCTAAAAAACTCAAACTGCCAAAGCCGTCATCGCGAGCGCAGGAAACAATTCAGACAGCCAATAGAATCGATGCGCTGCTGGATCGCCACGCCGGGCTTCGCTTTCCTCGCGATGACGGTCGCGGGCTTTTTCAGCAGCCTGATAGCGTGCCGGCACGCTCTGCCCACTTTAGAAGGCCGACCCCAATAGCCGCCACTCCAGAGCGGCGCATCAAGGAAGAATCCCATGACCGGGAATAAGCAACAAGACATCCAGCAAGAGATCCGCGAACTCACGGTATGAGCTTGGCCAATCCACGCGAGGGCCTCCCCGGCTATTTGCCTCCGGGCGCTCCGATCCCCTGGGAATGGAGCAGCGGAGCGCATTTTTCAGAAACACCCGCAACCAAGGAAGACGATACATGGCTATTCCCGCCCTCTCATTTTGGGTTGCGCCAGCTTTTACCGTTCCCGCAGCGGGAACCGGCCACGGTCACTCTTGCCAATTGTTAATGAAGAGCTGGTATCGTCTCTAGCCGCAGCGCGAATGTTGAGGGGAAGACGTTGGAGAGCCAGCCAATTATGCCTCAAAGCGACGCATCTGTGCCCGCGCTGGAGCCGGAAGAGGCTCTGGGCACTCCCGAACCTTTGGTCCAGATCGCACGCCGGCTGCTTCACGTGCTGACCGGCATATTGGTTTTGCTGACGGTTTATACGGTTTACCTGTCATCGCCCGTTCTAATTCCGGTGACGCTGGCGGTGCTGATCAGCACGCTTCTTTCGCCGGCCGTCAGCTTCTTGGAAGGCCTGAAGATACCTCGTCCTCTCAGCGCTGCTGTCGTGATTGCGATGCTTGTCGGCATCTTGGGCGGCGGCGCCTACAGTTTGTCGGGCCCAGCTCAGGAGTGGTTGCAGAGGCTGCCCCAAAGCGGCGGCAAAATCGATGAAATGCTGCGCTCTATCAAAAAGCCCTTCGCTCAAATCGAACAAGCGACAGAGCACCTATCTGCCACAACGGAGCCCTTGAGCGCAAACACGCCGCAACGGGTTCAGTTGACGCCCCCGAGCTTGACCGAGCGTGTAGCGGGAGGTACGGCGGAGATTGCGGCAGCGATTACGGTAATCTTGATTCTCCTCTTTTTTCTGCTCTCGTCGGGCGACACCTTTTTACGAAAACTGGTGTCCGTTATTCCAACCTTCGCAGACAAAAAGCGCACCGTTGAGACGATCAGGAGCATCGAAAGAGATATTTCGTTCTATCTTGTGATGCTGCTGCTCATTAACACTGGGCTTGGCCTCGGCGTCGCGCTCATAACTGCACTCCTCGGTATTCCCGATCCTTTATTGTGGGGCACCCTCACCGTCATCTTGAGTTTCGCGCCTTACGTTGGCGAGACGGCCGTCGCGGTCACGCTCTTGATCATTTCGATGGTCACCTTCGATACGCTCGGCAAGGCTCTTATCGCACCCGCCGCGTACATTATCTTGATGTCCTCTGTTCACCTCACCGTACCGGTCGTCGTCAAGCAGCGGCTTTTGCTCAACCCGGCGGCGGTATTTATCGCCATCATCTTCTTAGGCTGGATTTGGGGCATGCCCGGTGCGCTGCTTGCGGTTCCGCTTTTGGCAAGCTGCAAAATCATCTGCGAGCGCATCGAGCATCTAAACGCAATTGCTGCATTCCTGACCCCGTAAGGCGGCGTCAGGCGCCAGCTCTGCCGATCCGTTTTAAATGCTCTAAAGCAATTGTGCGGTTATTCTGGGCCAGGACATACAGCAAAATCCGCACGGCGTTTACCACGATATCCGTTGATTTCTATCAACGACGTCTGCGTAGGCAACAATTATATTTATAAGTGCTCTAGGAGTATTGGAGGAACAATCATGGACAAGGACCGGATTATCGGATCAGCGAAGAAAGCCAAAGGCTCGGTCAAAGAAGCGGTCGGCAAGGCGATCGGTGACACCAAGCTTGAGTCGGAGGGTAAGGCCGACAAGCTAGAGGGCAGGGTACAGAATGCCATCGGCGGCATCAAAGANNGGCAAGGTTCAGAATGCCATCGGCGGCATCAAAGACGCACTCAGAGGCAAATAGGCGCCGGTGCTTGGGTGCGTGTTCCGTCTCCGAATTGCCACCTCGTTTGCCGCACGCTCGCGAAGGCATTCGGAGACATAAGGGACACTTCCGGAGTCGAAGTCCTGGTGTGTGGCTGCCCCCCCCTGAAACAACGCTAGCCCGTTGGCCGCGCTTTATGCGGCGGGCTCGTCCGGGACCTCCAGCGGCGGCTGTTTCACTGGAATTGACGCGTTCTCGATCGCTTTGACAAGCTCTGTGGGGCGGGCAATGTTTGGGATTATCATATCGTCCACCCCTGTGCCATGGACGACGATTTGACCGAAGTCGAAGATCCGTCCAAGCAATCCTTGATGAAAATTGACCTGCTCGATGGATTTCAGCTGGAGTTCGACGGTGGAGCGTGAGAGCCAGCCACGCTTCAGCACCAGCCGGTGATTGGTGACAACGATCTCCGTGCTCCAGATCGGTGTCATCCGGACGGCCAGGATAGCAAGCCCGGCGGCGCAGACGCCCAGCAGAGCCCACTTCGTTATTCCGGCAGCATAAATTATAGACACAAATGCGAGAGCAAGAAGAAATATTAACGAGACCCAGGCAGCAACATAATACAGCGTATGGAAGTGTGCCTGGTAGATCAGCTTTTCATTTTGCCCCAAAGACTCTTCGCTATATCCCATGGCCGGTACTCCAAAGTTAAGCGGGGTAATTCCAAGTCTGCCAATGAAAGAACCCTCTGGCGAGCGATCCTATCACGATTTCCGTTAATTCTTGCTGACGCAGGAACGATCATCTCAGTCACGGGTTATCGTCAATGAACCGTTACAACTCAGGCGCGTTCAGAAATGGAATACCATATGCAGAAAATGCTTTTCACTTTGACGGCAATCGGTTTGGCTGCGGCGCTTTCTACAGCCGGGAGTCAAAAAGTCGAAGCCGCCTCAATAGCTCCCGCATCGATTGCACAAACTTCACCCGCCCCGGGCGTTCTGCTTGCGGACTGGGAAGGCCGCGAACACAGGCATTTTTGGGGCTTCGGGCACCACCGCCATCCCAGCTACGACTATGGCTATCGTCACGAAGGTTATGGGCGTGAAGGCTATCGGTATCGCCGCGGTTACGAAGATCGCTACGGTTCGCACGAAGCTTACAGGGAGCGCCACGGATATTGACCCAGCCAAACTCTCCTGCGCGCATTTGCGTTTAAGACCTTAATTGAGCGGTCTCCTAAGCCGGAGACCACTTTTTTATCCCCGGGCACGAAATATGCCCCCAAAAAAACCTGGCTGGGCAGTGCGCCCCGCTTTCGCCCGGCCCAGCCATTCTTCCCGCCTTGGCCAAAGCCGGAATTGGCCCAGCCCAAACGGCTACAGACAGGTAGCGTGCGACAAGGGGCCATTGCACGATACCGGCCGTTAAGAATTATGCCGGGCGATGCTTGCTTAGGATAGATTCGGAATCTGCTCATGCGGCGGCAGCGCAACCGCGGGCTCGTCGAGCCAGCCGGCGGCGAGAGCAATTCTGATCAGTGCGGACAAGGTTTTTGCTTCGGTTTTCCGCATGATTGCGGCGCGATGATTGTCCACGGTACGTTGGCTAATCCGCAAGTCCGCCGCGATGTTCTTGCTTGGGTGACCAGCCAGAACGAGCTGAAGGATTTGACGCTGCCGGCCCGTGAGGCTCTCGACCTTCGCCGTTGCAGTTTGCTGGATTGAAGAGTGCTCAGGGTGTTCGGGGGAATAATTCAGAGCACGCTCGATGCAATCCAGCAGTTCCTTGGGATTGGCCGGCTTCTGCAGAAAATCGAAGGCGCCGGCCTTCATCGCCTTGACGGCCATGGCAATGTCGCCATAGGCGGTGATCATGATGACGGGAAGCGGCGACGGCATTTTGTTCAGCCGCTCGATCAGCTCAAGCCCGCCGATGCCCGGCATTCGCGCATCGGCAAGCAAACATCCCTTTTCTCCGGGCGAGTAAGCGTTCAAAAAAGAGGCGCCGCCGGCAAAAATCGCGGTACGGTAGCCATGCCTCTCCAGCATATCCCGCATCGCCTTGCGGACTTCCCAATCGTCGTCGGCGACAAATACCGTTGGCGTACCGGCCTCCTGGCGGTTGCTGGCGAGCATCCCTTCGATATGGCGGATCAAGACCCGCGCATCGGCCGGCTTATAAAGGTGGACATAGCCCTTATTGGCAATCTCAAGCAGCGTGGCCGCCGAGATGTCGCCGGTTAGCATTATCACAGGTATTTTCCGCGCTGAGGCTTCCCCGATCTTGCCGGCAATTTCTAATCCGTTTGGCCCTGGCAAATTATAATCGGCCACAATCAAATCCAGGCTCACCCCGCGTTCCGCGGCAATAGCGAGAGCTTCAGCGCCATCGGAAGCGGCGAACGCACGATAGCCCCGGCTGTTCAAGAGCAGCGTGAGCGCCTCGCGAACTTCCGCATCGTCTTCCACGATCAAAATTGCCTGCGCGTGCGCCGGAGACTCCCTGCGGCCATCGTCCGCAGAGGAGGCGCCTGCAGGTTCGATGAGCGCGGGCGCATGCACCACCGGCACCTCCACGGTGAAGACCGAGCCCCGGCCGAAGCGGGAGCGGACGCTGACCGGCACGTCGAGCAGGTCCGCGATGCGCTGCACGATCGCAAGACCGAGGCCAAGACCCTTGGTCCGCCGGCCGCCTTGATTTTCGAGCTGATGAAACTCCTTGAAGATTGCGCTCAGTTCCGTTTCCGGTATGCCCGTGCCAGTATCCCAGACTTCGATGCTTAAGCGCCCGGCGCGCCGCCGGCAGCCGAGAAGAACTCTGCCCTGGCTCGTATATTTGGTCGCGTTGGAGAGCATGTTGCGAAGGATCTGCTCCAACAGCCGCGGATCGCTATGCACCGTGAGGCGGCAGGGAGCCACGCGTAAGCTCAAGCCGGCATTGGCGGCATAAATTTCAAATTCGTCCTGCAAGTGCTTGAGGAGATCGCCGATGGCGAAGTCGCTAAACTTCGGACGCACAACGCCTGCCTCAAGCTGGTTGATGTCGAGAAGCTTGTCCAGCAAGCCCGACATGGCCATGATCGTCTTTTCGAGCCGCTCGATCAGCTGCGAGGCTCCGGGATCCTGAACGCTATCGGCCAGCATGCCCTGCAACAAGCTGAGCGTCTGTAACGGCTGGCGCAAATCGTGGCTGGCCGCCGCGAGGAAGCGGGATTTTCCGAGGTTGGCGCGCTCGGCCTCCTCCTTGGCGGCAGCAAGCGCTTCAGACTTGATCTTCGCATCCGTGATGTCGTCGATGGAAATGAGTATTTTGGGACGTTCGGACAGTCCCGCAACGATCCGCCGGGCACTAAGGAGGAATGTGCGGGCCCCGAGGTTCGGCAGATCGATGCGAACCTCGTAATTCTCGATCGCGCTTCCTTCATTGGCGGCTTCCAGGAACTCCGGCAGGGCGTCCGGCCGATGCTTCGTCCCGAGCGTGAACGGCCTGCCTATGCAGTCTTGCGGCTTCACATCGAAGACTTCGAAATATGAGGCGCTTGCCGACACGACGCGCAAATCCTCATCGAGCACGGCAAGCGGCTGCTTGACAGTCGCGATGATGCTTTCGGCGTAAGCCTTCGCCGCCTCGATCTTTCGCTCCGCCGCCTTCATTTCGGATATGCGGGCGAAGGTGATGACCACCCCGCCGACCGTGCCTCCCTCGTTCCGATAGGGCAGGATGCTCCGGATATACCAATTGCCGTCCTGGCTTTCGACCTCACGCCGCTTCGGCGCAAACGTTTTCAGCACCTCATGCGCGTCAGCCAGGAGCGCGGCGTCGTGGAAGCGCTGCGCCAGATCCGCGAGCGGACGCCCAATATCGACGCCGGTGACACCGAACAGCGACTTCGCGGCCGGCGTGAAAAACCGGATGTTGAGGGCGGTATCGAGGAAAAGTGTCGCGACGTCCGAGCTGTCCAGGATATTTTGCAGGTCCGCCGCGGTGGCGCGTTGGTGCTCCAGGCTCTCCTGGAGCTGGGCGTTCAGCGCCGTCAATTCCTCGTTGAGGGCTTGCAGTTCCTCCTTCGAGGTCTCCAGCTCCTCATTGGCCGACTGGAACTCCTCGTTTATGGAGAGGGCTTCTTCGTTGACGGCCCGAAGGTCTTCATTCGAGACTTCGAGATCGCGGATTACGGCGTTCAGCTCTTTGTGCGTCGCGTCAAGTTCCTGCTCCAGTTGGAGAACGCGCGAGGTGTCTTCCGGAGGCGCGTTTGTGCCGGATACCGGGGGCTGCGGCGCGGGCGCATCGATAAAGCTGACAAGGAGCATATCTTCGGCGGGAACCGGCCGAACCACGATTTCGACGTTGTAGCCCACGCCATCGCGATGAATTTGGGCGCCCGGTTTCGAGGCCGGCAAGCCGGTATCGCGCGCCTTTTCCAGCGCCGCTCGCAGGTTAGGCCGAAGCCCGTCGCGCGCCATGACGAGGATGTTCCGGTTAGCCTCGCCTGGAGCGACTTGCAGATACCGGTCGACGGCCCCAGAGTAGAACAAAGCTTCATATTTTTTGTCGACCAGAACGGAAGGCGGCGCGAAGGCTCCCAGCAGATGCTTCGAGGCAAGATCCTCGAAGTTGACGCGGGTTGCCATTCTCTTGAAAGCGGGAGACATAGATGGGGCTAGGCGTTCTCTCGGCGTGGCGCTGGCACGAAAATCGGCTTCGCCAGGACGGCCGGCGCTGAGGTGACGGTAAATCCTTTGCTTCTTGTTGAGCGGTTCGAAGCGCTCCGCGAACTTGCCAACCGTCTCCGACCGGCCGAGAAAAAGCACGCCTCCCGCACGCAGAGCGAAATGAAACAGCGAAAGGATTTGCTCCTGGGCGCTGTTCCGCAGATAGATCAGAAGGTTCCGGCAGGAAATGAAATCGAGCCGCGAGAACGGCGGGTCGGCGAGCAGGTCCTGAACCGTGAACACCACGGCTTCGCGCAAATCGCGCGCCACGCGGTATCCCTTGCCTTCCCTTGAGAAAAAACGGGCCAGGCGCTCCCCGGCCACGCGAGCCGCGGTTTCAGGCCCATAAAGGCCCGCGCGGGCAAACGCGACGGAATGGGTATCGACATCGGATGCAAAGACCTGAAGCTTGATGTTGCGCTTCGAAGCCTCGATCGCTTCCAGAAAAAGCATGGTGAGCGAATAGACTTCCTCGCCGGTGCTGCAACCCGGCACCCAAATGCGCAAGGGCTGGCCGGGAGGCTGCTCCTGGACCATATCCGGGATAACGCTTGCAGCAAGCGCCTCGAAGGCCGCAGGATCGCGAAAGAACTCGGTTACATTAATGAGAAGGTCGTGACCGAGGCTATCGAGTTCGGGGGGATCGGATTTTAGTCTTTCAACATAGTGGGCTACGTTGGCGATGCCTGCCATCGCCATGCGCCGCTCGATCCGGCGTTCCAATGTGCCCGATTTGTAGAGAGAGAAATCCTGATGGGTCTTCTGCCTGACAAGATCGAGAACCGCCAGGAAACCGCTTTCGATTTCGCCATTGCTGGCGGGTTTTGCGCCGGAGGGCTGAACGCGAATGGTGCTGGCGCGATTGATGAGCGCAGCTGGAATTCCGGCGACAGGCAAGGTGCGATCTGCCTGTCCGGTCTTAATCGCGCTTTTCGGCATGCCATCGAACGCCGCCTCCGAAGGGTCCTGGACGATGACGAACCCGCCCCTCTTCTTCACCGCNNTCGAAAGCCAACCGTGCGCCGTGACGCTCCGTTGGCTCGGAAAGATGTAGCTTTCCCTGAGCGACAGCGAGAGAGACGCCAGGCGGAATGAGATAGACATGGTTCGGCTCGATCGAGAGGCCCTCGGCCGCCTGTGTCACGGGCATCGCTGTGTGGCTCGACAAAAGTTCGGCCATCAAGCTGGCGTGGAGGGGATCGAGATGCTGAATGAGGACAAAGGCCATGCCCGTGTCGGGCGGCGTTGCTGCGAGCAGCGCCTTGAAAGCGTCCAGCCCCCCAGCCGATGCGCCAATGCCTACAACAGGAAACCGGCGCGCCGTTGACCAAGCCGTACCATCCGCCAGATCGATTGGCCCAAGAGCCGCATCGCTTTCATCCGGCACTACGTCGCGTTGCGACGGCATGGGTAGACCTCCGCCTTAAGCAGACATTCTTCGGCCGGCGAGCCAAGTCCCTGTTAGTTCGCCACCAGCGTTATGGGTCCGCAGGACATAAAGCAGCGTCCTGTTCCTTTTAGAATATTCCGTTTTCATTAGATAGCCCCTAAACAAACGCACATCATGTCGTAAATGGGTATCGCATGCGTGTCTAATTTAATTGGCCGCTAGCCCGCATTCCATGAGTAAATTCCGACTCTTTGCGACTATTGCATTATTGGTTAACCTAAAGGCGATGGCGTCATCGACCGCACGCGAGGCGATTGTGTGTAATGTCCGAGCGAAACACTTTGTTGGAACTAATATGCTCATCGAGTTCGCGGACGGCCGTGCAGCGCTCTGAGAAAACTATGGGGCTTCAAGAGACCGGCCAGCGGTATAAAGCTGTCCGCACCTTCAGGGGCGCTATATAACTGAGAGGAAGCCATGGCGACCGCGGCAAGAAACAGTAGCCGATCCGTTATAGTAGCAGATGAGGATCTCATGGTGCTGCTTGCGGATATGCTTGAGAAGATGGAGTTGCTCGAAGCCAAGATGATGCAGCTCGGCCAGCAAGGTTCGTTTCCAAGCGCCACAGGCGCGGACGCCCGCGGCGCCACCATCAGGGAGGACACCGCCAAAAGCACCGCACGCGAGTTTGCAATAAAGGCCGTCGGAGTGGCAAGGGATGCGGTCCTCCTTTGCGGCCGCCTTGACGATGCCCATAGCCGCTTGAAACCCCGGCGGGTGCTGGAGCACTAACAAGCTCGACGGCCTCGCCTTTGCTATTCGCCAGCCTCAGACCCTCGCTGGCATCCGGGCCGGAGAAGGCGCGCCACCATCGATCCAAGCCAAGGGTGTTTTAGCGAAATCGTGCAAACCGCTTCGTCAATTCTGTGGTCGTAGGTAGTTTCCGCACCTTTCACGATTTGCGCTGGTAACGCATAATATTTTCGCGAACTAAATTATAACTTAATAGCAAGGCGAGGTGCGTCGTGTTGGGGCGCGAATTTTTTGCGATTCCAGAGGCCTTATTGGAAGGTCTGGAACAAGAGGCGCTTCCGGCGGAGGCGATCGACGAATTCAAGAGTGAACTGATCGCCGCTTACGAGGGAGCCCTTCAGAAGGGCGTAAGCCCATGCTGTGCCCTCGGAGCACTGCTCGATCTCGTGGCGGAGGAAGCCCAGAGGTGCGCCGCGGATACCGGGTCGTAAGGAGCGCTGGGGGGCGCGTAACGATCCCGGATTTACGAGCCAGGGGGCTTCCGGGGGCGCAGCGTCACCCACGGGATCAAGTCCGAGCGAAGACTGCTTCGCGGTGCGGCGGCATTTGAACGGCTTGCGCCTTAGCAGGGCAGCTCCGCGACGGAAACGCCTCCTATCATAATTGCAATAGAAATGATGCGAACCGCAATTTTCGGCAAGCTTGGCATGAGTAGTTTCCGAGTCTACTGGCGCGTCCTCTTGATCGGGTAATCTAGCTTAGCAAGGTCTATACCATGCGATGTGGTATCGGCCTGCCTGAATGATAAGCGAAGGTCGCCCGATGATTAAGGCTATGGCAGCTGCGGCACTTGTGTCGCTCACGATGTGTTCGGCAACGAGCGCGAACACGATTTCATCCGCGTCATCCGTCAGCGGACCAAAGGCATCGGCTGGCCCCGAGGCCGTCCAAGTTACAGATAGAGGCGGCAGAGGCGGCGGGCATGGCATGTCCGCTAGAGGAGGGCGCGGGCAAGGTATGTCCGCAGGAGGGGTGCGCGGGCGTGGTATGTCCGCTGGAGGAGGCCGGGGTCATGCTGTCAGGGGCGGCGGTTTCCGGCACGCACGCGGTGGCGGTGTTTACGGATACTACGGCGGAGGTGGTTACGCATACGACGGCGGAGGTATTTACGGATATGACAGCGGAGATGACGGCGGAGATAGCGGCTTCTGGGGCTACGGCTCTTGTGCGTGGATTGGTCCGCTCTGGATCTGCCCATAACCG
>PMBZ01000234.1 GCA_003153975.1 Hyphomicrobiales bacterium | reverse complement strand
GCCTCGATCTGCGCGGTGCATCTCTCACGGCTGGCCGAGGAGATCGTGATCTGGTTCAGCGCGGGCTTCGGCTTCATCAGGCTGTCGGACCGCTTTACCACCGGCTCGTCCATCATGCCGCAAAAGCGGAACCCGGACGCGGCCGAGCTGGTGCGCGCAAAGGCCGGGCGCATCGCCGGAGCGTTCACCTCGCTTCTCATCGTGATGAAGGGGTTGCCGCTCGCCTACTCCAAGGACATGCAGGAAGACAAGGAGGCGGTGTTTTCGGCCATCGACGCGCTGTCGCTGGGCTTGGCCGCCATGACCGGCATGGTTGAGGACATGGAGCCCGACGCGGAGAAGATGTATGCGGCGGCCTCGCTCGGCTTCTCGACCGCGACCGACCTGGCGGACTGGCTTGTGCTGCATGCCAAGCTGCCCTTCCGCGAGGCCCATCACGCCACGGGCCGCATCGTTAAGGCGGCGGAAAAGGCCGGCGTGGACCTCGCGCATCTGCCGCTGGCGGCGATGCAAAAGATCGAGCCACGCATCGATGCCGGCGTGTTCGAAGTGCTGAACGTCGAAAAATCCGCGGCGAGCAGGCGCAGCTTTGGGGGCACAGCGCCAGAAAATGTGCGCGAGGCCGCAAAAATTTGGCTTAAGACGCTGGAGTTGGGCGGAACTTCGGTCTAAGAGGTAGTATCTAGGGCGAAGTTCCGGCAATGCCGCAACGGGGATAATATGACTCGCATCGCGCGTAACTTAATTCTGGCATTGAGCGTCGCCGCCGTGCTTGCCGCATGCGGCAGGAAGGGCGAGCTGCAAAGGCCTGCCCCGCCGGCAGATGTACAGAAGGATAGCAGCGGCAAAAGTGCGGACCCGAACAGGCCTTTCATCCTGGACGGACTTTTGGGCAAATAAACAGGCCGGGCTTTTGCTCGAATGCATTACTTCGATTACCGGAATGGCGTCCTCCATGCGGAGGACGTGGCACTTGATGCGATCGCGCGCGCCATCGGCACGCCGTTCTATTGCTATTCCACGGCCACCATCGAACGGCATTACAAGGTGTTCGCCGGGGCGTTCGCGCCCTGCGATGCGCTCGTTTGCTATGCGATCAAGGCGAACTCCAACCTTTCCGTGATCCGCACGCTGGCTAGGCTTGGCTCCGGCGCGGACGTTGTTTCCGAAGGCGAAATCCACCGCGCGCTGGCCGCTGGCATTCCCGCTGAGAAGATCGTCTTCTCCGGCGTCGGCAAGACCCGCGCCGAAATGGCCTTTGCGCTCGACACCGGCATTTTCGCCTTCAATGTCGAGTCCGAGCCGGAACTTCGGAGCTTAAGCGAGGTGGCCTCCGCGCGCGGTGCGGTTGCCCGGATCGCCTTCCGCATCAATCCGGATGTCGATGCCAAAACGCACGCCAAGATCTCCACGGGCAAGGCCGAGCACAAGTTCGGCATCGGCTGGCGCGAGGCCCCCGCGCTTTACGCGCTGGCCCGGACACTTCCCGGTATTTCTGTCGAAGGCGTGCATATGCACATCGGCAGCCAGATCACCAGCATGGAGCCGTTCCGCGATGCATTCGAGCTGCTGGGAAGCCTGGTGGAGGAGCTGCGCGGCGCTGGGCACACCATTTCTTTTGTGAACCTGGGCGGCGGCCTTGGCATTCCCTACCGCTGGGACCAGGACGATCCGCCGCTGCCGGAAGACTATGCCAAGGTTGCGGCAACGGTGGCAAAGCGGCTTGGGACGAAGTTGCTGTTCGAGCCGGGCCGCCTCATCATCGGCAATGCCGGGCTGCTTGTGACGCGCGTGATCTATGTGAAGGAGGGCGCCGGCAAGCGCTTCGTCATCGCGGACGCGGGCATGAACGACCTTGTGCGGCCCACGCTCTACGACGCCTATCACGATATCTGGCCCGTACGCGAGGCGCTGAAGGAAGGTCCGATGAGCCGCGCCGACCTCGTGGGTCCGGTCTGCGAAACGGGCGACTTCATCGCCAAGGACCGGCCGCTGCCCGAGCTTGCCGCGGGCGACCTGCTCGCGGTCATGACCTCCGGGGCTTACGGCGCGGTGCAATCTTCGGCCTACAACTCGCGCCGGCTCGTGCCCGAGGTTCTGGTCCAAGGCGCGGACTACGCCGTTGTGCGCCCGCGCCCATCCTACGAAGACATGCTGAAAGCGGAGATCGTCGCGCACTGGCTGCGTTAGAATGCTTTCCATAACCGGAGCGAAAAGGGCATGACCGCGCAGCCGAAGTTTCCCTGGGATGGTCAGCCGGACTACGCGGCGTGCAATTTCGCGCTTGGCCACCTCATACAGTATGTGGAGAAGCGGCTCACATTGGAGGGCCGTATCCACGCGGAAACCTTGCTCGCAGCCATTGGAGCGATTGCCGGATTCTCGGCGTTGCGGGCACTGATGGCCCATCTCGCCGAAACCAAGGACCCGGCCATCGCGGGTCAGTTGAACATCGTACAGTCCAACAGCGGCGCCAAATATTTCATCGGCGAGCCGATCAACCGCACGCTCATTCCCGCAGCCGCCGGCGAAGCCGGCCGCAAGCTTTGGTCTCTCGCCGCTGGCGGCGCGGTTGCGGCGGGCCTCGACCGCACCAAACTGCCGGAGGTTGGGCCAATGTTCGCGCATGTCACCCAAAATCTCGGCGGAGAGCGGGAGGGCCGGCCCTCCCTGCCGAAAGAGCATCAGCCGATAATGCCCGCCGGAGAACTGCTGCTGCTCGTATGGCCGCTCGCGCTGATGTCTTTTACAGGCCGGTTTCCGGGCGCCCCCCGCGAGTTCGGCGTTGCGGGAATTCAAAATTGGCCGGCCATTTCCGCCCGCGCGGCCAACACGTTCATTCAAAAGGTCAAGAACGTGCTGGAGCCGTCGATAGCGCTTACGATTGTCATGGAATCCGCCATCTACGCGTCGAAGCTCGATCCCGAGCCCATCGACAAGGCGACATGGGAGACGCGCGAGGCACCGCCCGGGTCTTAGGAGGGCGCGGCTAGGCCGGGCTTGAAAGCACGACTTCTGTGTGTATATTATACACATAACGCGGATGCGATTATGAGCAAATCTAGCCGTGAGATTGTCTCTTTGCTCATTCGCGACGGTTGGTTTGAAGCCGGTCAAACAGGCAGTCACCGCCACTTCAAGCACCCAACGAAACCGGGAAAAGTAACGGTACCGCATCCGAAGCACGATTTGCCGGCGAAGACCGTAAAGAGCATCGAGAAAGCATCGGGCGTGAAGCTCACCTAACTGGCGGCAAGGCTTGCAGATGAAAAAGCTCTATTATCCCGCGCTGGTCGATAAGGACGAGGATAGCGATTTCGGTGTTAGCTTCCCCGACTTTCCCGGCTGCGTCAGTGCTGGCGCGAGCGTCGAGGAGGCCCTGATCGGAGCGCAAGAAGCGCTCGCCGGTCATGTCGCGCTGATGCTGGCGGACGGCGACGCTTTGCCGATTGTCTCCGCGTTCGAAGACGTTGCCGCGGCAAGAGAGGCATCCACTGTCGCGGTTACTCTCATTCCCGTGGTGCTTCCGGGCCGCGCGCGCCGCGTGAACGTGACCCTTGATGAGGCGCTGCTCGAAGAAATCGATCAGATCAGCAACAACCGCTCAGGCTTCCTCGCCGAAGCCGCCCGCGCCGAACTCGCCCGCCGCCGCGCTTAAAGGCAATTACAGCTTACGGGCACCGTGAAACACGCCGAGAACCACAATTTCCTGGCGCTCCTTTGTGGACCTCGTACACAACGACGTAGGGGCTGACGATTAGCTCGCGTGTCCCCGGATCGCGTCCGCGCCGGCCAATCTCCGCAAATCCGGCTGTTGCCAGGAGATCGAGTTTCGCCCGGATGCGCCGGATCGTATCGGTAGCCGCGCGGGGATTGTCCTTCGCGATCCACTCAAAAATGCTGTCGAGATCGGCATCCGCCTCCGGGCGGATCAAGACCCTCATAGACCGAAGCGGCTTAATCGAACGTCGAACTCTTCGAGCGTCAATGGCTTCGAGCTAGTATCCGCGCGTCTGCGGCGCACTTCGGCGAATTGCTCATCCGTCAATTCAAACGGGCTGGCATCCTGCTCCTCGATAAGCGCCAGCATTTCCGCAGCCTCGCGCTGCCGCTCGCGCGGCCAGCGCCGAACCCGCTCAAAAATGACATCCAACTGTTCGTCGGTCATGAGAATAATATATACCCTGACTCATTGAAAACC
>PMBZ01000178.1 GCA_003153975.1 Hyphomicrobiales bacterium | reverse complement strand
GTGCCGTAGGTGATGTCGCAGCCATAGGACTGGCGGCGCTGATCGTCATCGAGGTCGTGCAGGATGCAGCCGACCGAGAGGCCGAGGAACCTGTGGATCTGGCCCATCCATTCGGAGTCGCGTTTGGCCAGATAGTCGTTGACCGTGACGACGTGCACGCCGCGGCCCGATAGCGCGTTCAGGTAGGACGGCAGCGTGGCGACGAGCGTTTTGCCCTCGCCCGTCTTCATTTCGGCGATCTTGCCGTCGTGCAGCACCATGCCGCCCACGAGCTGCGCATCGAAGTGGCGCTGGCCGAGCGTGCGCTTGGCGGCCTCCCGCACCGTGGCGAAGGCCTCGGGCAGCAGGTTGTCGAGGTCCTCGCCATTGGCTATGCGCTGGCGGAACTCGCCCGTCTTGCCGCGCAGGTCGTCGTCGGAGAGCGGCTGGAAATACTGCTCAAGAGCGTTGATCGCGGGGACCCTCGCGTTGAAGGTTTTCAAGCGCCTGTCGTTGGAACTGCCGAAAATCTTGGTTGCGAGAGTGCCAAGAGATAACATGATAGCCGAGCCTCACTGCCCGCCATGAAAACGCGGCCCATGAATAAAGGGCCGCATGCCAATTCGCCTCTTGCACGGGCGGTGGCACTTCCAGCGAGCGATTTTGCGAAATCACCTGAGGGGAAGCGTCCTTCCTCTCATACCAAAGCAGAAATAATGAGACGTGCCCGCGCTGTCAACGCGGGGTTCGTGGCGCGGGCGTTTGCACGCAGCTTTCCGGCAGCATCTTGAGCAAGGCGCGCCCCTCCCGCCACATCATGCGGGCATTCCCATGCCAGTTCGCGGCGTGTGCCTGCGGCTTACCCCTCACCCGGCCGCTTCGCGGCCACCCTCTCCCGCAAGGGGAGAGGGTACGTGCGCGTTGCAGGGGGGATTCCCCTCTCCCCATCCGCATCCGGTCGCGGATGCGGTAGCCCAAGGATGCAAGCTCGCCCTGGCGAGCTTGCTGGGAGAGGGGCCGGGGGTGAGGGGGGCACGGGACTATCGGACAGCCACATCACGCCGGCTCATTTTCAGTCACGGCCGACCGTTCCGGCACTCCGTCCCTGGCTGCCTCCAAGTCCGTGCCCCAAAACGCCGCAACGGATGGCCCATCCTTCACCCGGCCATCCCGCAGGAAGCGCCAGATCTCGTGGAACCACACCCGCCGCCCGATCCGCGTGTACCAGCGCATGGCGTGGCGAAGGCCGCGATCCGGGTGGAACAGAACGCGGTAAAGCGCCTTCGGGCGGCATTGCAGCGCCATCTCGGTGAGCTTCACCCAGAGCAGCACGCGCCAGGGAGGTATTTTGCGGTTGGCGAGCACTTGGTGCTTGTAGTCCCACAGGCGCAAATCCGTCTGGATCACCTGCCGGCCCGCCGCCTGCTGGCTGAACGGCGTCCAGCGGTGCGGCGTGGCGTGGATGAGCTGGACCTGATCGGGGTCGTAGTCGAGAAGCTGCCGCAAGCCGCGCCAATGGTCCCGGTCCGTCTCCTCCTCGAAACCAGCGGCCCAGGTCGCCAGCGACAGGATGCCGTGGCGGCGCAAGAGGCGGATTGCTTCGCGGCCGGCGGCGGTGGTTTCGCCCTTGCGGATGCTGGCAAGCGTTGCCTCGCTGGTGCTCTCGATGCCGAGCAGGAAGCGGGCAAAACCTGCCTTTTTATACAAATGCAGAATATCGGCGTCGCGCACGATGTCGCCGGCGCGGGCGGATGCGACCAGGATGGCGTCGATATTTTCGGCGATCAGCGCCTCAAGGAACGCCCGCCACGCCTTCTTGGAGGCCAGCGGGTTTTCATCGGCGAAATTGAAGACCTTGACGCCGTGCTCGCGATAGAGGCGGGCGATCTCCTTGGCGAACAGGACCGGATCGCGATGGCGCCAGCGAGTCCAGAACCCGCGCTGTCCGCAATAGGTGCAGGTGTGCGGGCAGCCGCGCGAGAACTGCACCACGACGGCGCGAAGGCCGCCCCAATAGCTGTAACGCGCGTGATCGATCAGCTCCCAGCCGGTGCGGTGGGCGTCCAGGTTGCGGACTGGCACGGCAAGCGGGGTTGCGCGCGGTCCGTTTGCGCCGCGAAAGGCGATGCCCCGTACGAAATCGAGGGGGCGGCCCTGCCCAAGTGCCGCCATCAGCCGGCACGCCGTTTCCTCGCCCTCGCCGCGCACGATGGCTGTGACATACGGCTCCGCGTCGAGGATTTCGCGCCAGTGATAGGTGGGAAAGACGCCGCCGTAGACGATGTGCACCCCCGGCAGCGCCGCCGCCACGCCGCGCGCGATTTCCGCGATGACCGGATGGCCGGAAGTCGAGCCGGAATGTCCGGACAGCACGGCATCGGGCTTCGCCCGCGCCGTTTGCCGGATCAGCTCCACCACGGGCGTGCCGTCGCGGTCGCCGTCGACGAGGCGCACATCGTGCCCCGCGTCGATGAGCGGGCCGCCGATGGCGAGCAGGCCAAGCGGCGGCAGGTGGTCGCTCGGGATGCGGCTTCCAATGGCAGGATGCGGCGCGTTGATTAGCAGGATACGCATGAGCGGCCTCCAGGCGGCAGGAAAATGGACATCGGTAGAGTTGGCCCCTGTGCGGTTCCCCGCGCAGGCGGTTACATGGGAGCTGCCGGTTAGGGCGTGCTCCGAGCGTTCAACCCCTCACCCTGTCCCTCTCCCTCTGGGAGAGGGGACGCCAGAACTCTCGCTGCGGGTTATTCGAGCGTCCCTTCTCCCAGGGGGAGAAGGGCAGGATGAGGGGAGATTCCCTTTGTTCATGGCCCCACCGGACGCCACGGATGCGCCCATGCGCCTTTCGCTTGAATGATGTTTCCGGCATCAGGCGGCGGCGGCGGGCGCGGGCAGGCCGCCGAACCGGCGCTCGCGCCGGCGGAAAGTGCCGAGCGCCGCGGCGAGATCGTCCGCGCCGAAGTCGGGCCACAGACGGTCCGTGAAATACAGCTCCGCATAGGCACTCTCCCACAGCAGAAAGTCTGAGAGGCGCTGCTCGCCGCTGGTGCGGATGAGCAGATCGACGGCGCGCAAATCCGCGTCTCCCGTGACCAGGCGCGAGAAGCCCTCGCGCGTGAGGTCTTCGGGTCCGGCGATCCGCGCGGCGGCGCTGAGAATGGCCTCGCGCGCGGAATAGTCGATGGCGATGCGCAAATGCAGCTCACGGCCGGCCGCCGTCTCCTCCTCGGCGCGGCCGATGGCGGCGGCGAGGCCTCCGGGCAGGCGGTCGCGGCGGCCGATGACGGTGAGGCGGACGCCGTTGCGCACCAGACGCGCCACCTCCCGGCTCAGATAATGCCGCAGGAGCCGCATCAAGGCCTCGACCTCCGCCTTGGGACGCGCCCAGTTATCGCAGGAGAAGGCATAGAGCGTGAGCGTGCCCACGCCGAGCCCCGGCGCCGCCTCGACGGTGCGGCGGATGGCCTTGACGCCCGCTTCGTGGCCGGTCTTGCGCGGCAGCCCGCGCGCGGCGGCCCAGCGGCCATTGCCATCCATGATGATGGCGGCATGAAGTTTGGACGGTAGAGAGCTTTGCATTGCAAAGTTTCCTTGCAAAAAAAGGGAGTGGAGGGTTCTTACGCAGGCAGGATACGCATGGCGCCGGCGGGGATGTCCTCCTCCCCGGCAGCCTTGGCGGCATCGCGCACGACCTGTTCGAGCACCGCCAGATAATCCAGAAAGCGGCGGCGGCCCTCCTTGGTCATGCGGCAGAAGGTGTGGGGCCGGTTGCTCTCGTACCCCTTGATGATTTCGACCAGCCCGGCCTCCTGCAACACCGCCAGATGGCGGCTGAGATTGCCATCGGTCAGGCCGCAAAGCAGCTTCAGGTCGGCGAAGGCGAGCCCCTTGGGATGCGTCACCAGCGAGGTCAAAAGGCCCAGGCGCGCCTTCTCGTGAATCACCCGGTCGAGCCCTTCGTAGGAAAAGGGCGCCTGGGGAGGATCAGTCTTCGTCATCTTCGGCTCCGAAGGCGGAATGCAGGAGGGCCGCGATCAGGAATTGCCCGATGGCGAACGGCGCCCCCATCGTCCAGGGCGACAGCGCGTGAGATTGGCCGGCGAACATCAGCACGCCAAGACCAGCCACGAAATACCAGGCGCCGGCGAAGGCCACGCTGCCCGGCAGCGAGCGCACCGAGGCGAAGATGCCGAGGCTGACCAGGATTTGCCACAGGCCGGGCAGCATCCACAGCGCTTCCGGCGCGAACTGGATCAGCACGGCGGTAAGGCACGCGCCCGCAGCACCCGCCGGCAGGAATTGCCCGATGGCGTTGTAGATCATTGCGTCCGCGAGCCGCGAGTGAAGCCGGCGCGAGCGGCCCAGCATTTCCGCGCCGATGATCGCCACCGCGACGATTGCCGTCGCGATCCAGCCGGCGAGAAAGACGAGCGGCGCGGCGTCCGGATCGGGAAGCCAAAGCGTTTGCAGCGCGGCTGTGGCGATGGCCAGGGCGCCGGTGGCGGCGAGAGCCGCGGGGCCGTAGCCGCGGAACGCCGTGCCGGCGGCGATGTGGCTGCGGATCGCGACGATGTCGGCGAGGGCTTTGTCGAGGTCGGACATGAGGGCTCCCCTTGAGCTTTGCAATACAAAGCTCTCATGATGGCAAAGTGATGGCGGCGCCTGCTTGGGGGCGCAGGAACGGCAACCCGGGCGCCCAATAATGAAAAAACGTTCAGAACAGCTGCATTGCCTGGCTGCGTTGAAGTGCAACATCATCATCAAGCTGTAGTCACGCCCCCGTGACCGCTTTGGAATCATTCTTATTGTCGTTATAAACTATAGTTTTTGACTCGGTAAAGCTTGGTGTGTATTTGATATTTGCGCGCATTGTTAAGACATACGTTGGGTGCGCGCTCTTGTAATTGTTCTAAACTGCATGCAGGGGCACTTATGCGGAAAATGTGGATCGTGTTGCGGGCGGGTATGGCGGCAACGCTGCTGGCGCCGCTGCCCGCGGCCGCGCAGGAGACCAGCTACTCGCTGACCGTTCAGAATGGCAGGTACGAGCCTTCCACCTTGGCGGTTAAGGCGGGCGTCAAATTCAAGCTCGTCATCTCCAACAAAGGGACGATGCCCGCCGAATTCGAAAGCCCGGAGCTGAACCGCGAGAAGGTCGTGCCGCCAGGGGCGAGCCTGCCGGTTTACATTGGGCCGCTGGCGCCGGGCGCCTATCCGTTCTTCGACGATTTTGATCAGAAAAATCGCGGCCAGATCGTCGCGAAATAACCGGGTTCGAAAGGGGGAATGTAATGCGTAGGTGGGCGCGTGCGGCCGATTGTGCACATCCGTCATCGCGAGGCGGCTTCAGCCGCCGTGGCGATCCACAGCCAAAGTCCCGGACCCGGCTGGATTGCTTCGCTCCGCTCGCAATGACGGGGACCCAACCAACGCACGGCGCTCTGGCGCCTACCCTTTTGCAAGAGGGCTTATAAATGGATGCTGGGCTGCTTGCGCAGCATGTCATGAACGGGCTCATGCTGGGAATGATGTATTCGCTGGTCGCCGTGGGCTTCACGCTCTTCTTCGGCGTCCTCGATGTCATCAAGTTCTCTCACGGGGACGTGCTGATGGTTGGCGCGTTCGCCGCGCTTGCCGCCTATACGGCCTTGGCTGGGCAGGCGCTTTCCCCCTGGCTCATGCTCCTGGCGATCCTCGCGGCGGCCGTCGTTGCGATGGGGCTGCTCGGCATGGCGATCGCGCAGGCCTTCGTGCTGCCGCTCAGGACGGCGCCCGCCCTCAACACGCTGCTCATCACACTGATGCTCGGCACGGCCTTGCGGGAGGCGGTGCGCCTCTTCTATCCGCAAGGGGCCAATCCCAAGCCCTTTCCGGCCCTGCTTCCCAAGGCGTCGATCGACATGGGCCAATTCAACCTGCGCGCCGACAACGCCATCATGTTCGCGGCGGGAATACTGAGCATCGTGGCCCTGCAACTCTTCCTCAAGCACACCAAGCTTGGGCTCGCGATCAGGGCCGTCGCCCAGGACGAGGAGACGGCCCGCACGATGGGTATCAACTTCACAATGGTCGTGCTGATAACCTTTGGCATCGGCTCGGCGCTCGCCGCATTCGCGGGTGTGATGAACGGCCTCTACTACAACGAGATCAATTTCGGCATGGGGCTGCTGCTCGGCGTGATCGGGTTCAGCGCGGCAATCGTCGGCGGTCTGGGCAGCATCTACGGCGCCATATTGGGCGGCTTCCTGTTCGCCGCCTTGCAGACGATCGGAGCCGTGGCCGTGCCTTTCGCGAGTGCTTATAAGGATGTGTTTGCGTTTGGCGTCGTTATCCTCATCATGACGATCAAGCCCACAGGCCTCATCCGCGAAAAAATCAGCGAAAGGGTTTGAACGTGGCGCGGGAGCAAGGGAAGAGGGCATCCATCCTGCCCGGCGCGGCTGTCTTGGCGGTTGTCACGGCTTACGTAATCGCGATCCTTGGCGCGGATAAGCAAAACACGATTTTGATCCTCTTCGGGGCTGGAGCCGCCGTGGTTGTCCTGGCCGGCCTCTTCGGGTTGCTAAAGCCCATCGGGCGGTCCTTTGCCGCCCACGAGACGGCGTTCAACTGGCTGGCGATCCTCGCGATGCTGCTGATCGCGGGCGTATTCAGGGAAGAGCATTTCGTGCTGCTGCTGCTGGTGACGCTGATGCTCTACGCCGTTGCCGCGCTGGGGCTCACCATACAGTTCGGCTATGCGGGCGTGGTCAATTTCGCCGGTGCCTCGTTCTTTGGAATCGGCGCCTACACCTCGGCGGTCCTGACGGTCCACACCGCGCTGCCCCATCTGGCAATCATCTTCCTCGGCGGCGTGACCGCCGCACTTGCCGGTGCTATTCTGCTGCCGCCGATCCTGCGCACCAGCGGACACTACGCGGCTGTCGTCACCATCGCGTTTGCCCTGCTTTTTAGAAGCTTCATCGAAGTGAACGACGTTTTGGGCGGCCCGCAGGGATTGCACCTTCCCGGCATGCAAGTTTTCGGATGGTCCTTCAACGACAACATAACCGTTGGCCGATGGGACATATCCTTCTACATGAGCTACTTCCTGCTCAGCCTTGCCCTGTTGATTTTCGCCTTCGGGCTGGTGCAAAGGCTCGAACGCTCCTGGATCGGGCTCAATTTCGATGCGCTCCGGCTGGACGAGACCGCGGCAAGCTGCTTCGGCATAGGGGTAGCCCGCTGGAAGGCCGTCGCGTTTCTTCTCGGCAATATGCTCATCGGTTTTGCGGGAGCGGTTAGCGGCATGGTCGCGGGCTTCGTGGCGCCGTCGAACTACACCTTCGCGGACTCGCTCATCCTTGTGTCGATCCTGCTCCTTGGCGGCATCGGCAATGCCTGGGGCGCCATCGTGGCCACCGCCTTCGTGGTGATTGTGCCGGAAAAGCTTCAAACCATTCAGGAATACCGCTTCCTGCTTTACGCCGTCATGGTCATCCTCGTGCTTTTGTTCCAGCCGGAAGGGCTCTTGCCCCGTCCAGTGCGCAGGTATTTCCAGTCATGACGAATGTAGCTCCGGCCCCCTTGCTCCAGGTCGAAGGCCTGACCAAAACGTTCGGCGGCGTTCTTGCCCTGGACGCACTCGCGCTTTCCGCCGGAAGCGGAGAGGTTGTGGGGTTGATCGGTCCGAACGGCTCAGGCAAGACCACGTTCTTCAACGTCACGACCGGCATCTACAAGCCCGATGCGGGGAGCATCGTTTTCAAGGGCAAAAACCTCGCCGGCGCCTCGCCCCAGACCATTCACCGGGCCGGGATTTCACGGACCTTCCAGCGCTCCCGCCTGTCGCTTCCCCTGTCGATCTTCGACAACATCATGATCGGCGCTCACACGCGCCGTTTCAACGGACTTGTCTTCAACCTTGTCTGCCGTGGCGCGTTCAAGCACGAGTACGAGCGAATGGTCGAGGCGGCGCGGGCGCTCTTGAAGGTCTTCGAGCCGGAACTCACCGATAGGCTGTTCGAGCCCGTGATGGGCCTGCCGATGATCGACCGGCGCAGGATCGAAATCTGCCGGGCCTTAATCAGCGAGCCGTCGCTTCTGTTTCTCGACGAGCCCTCGGCCGGCATGACCCACGAGGAAACGCACGCCTTGATGGACAACATCCTGCGCGTGAGGGCGGTGCACAGCTCCCTCGCAATCGTCATCGTCGAGCATCAGATGGGCGTCATCGAGCGTATCACCGACCGCTGCGCCGTGCTGAACTTCGGCCGCAAGATCGCCGAAGGCACCTACCGGGAGGTGGCCGGCAACGCGGAAGTCCAGGAAGCCTACCTTGGAGCCGAGCTATGAGCGCCAAGCTTGAGATTACCGGCGTTTACACGGCATACGACAAGGCGGACGTGCTTGAGGACGTTTCGCTCGTGGCGGAGCCTGGGCGCATCACCTGCCTTCTGGGCTCGAACGGCTCCGGAAAGACGACGCTGATCCGCTCCATTCTCGGCCTTACGCGCCCGAGGGCCGGCAGCATCGTCTTCGACGGCAAGGACATCACCCGGCTCAGGACCCACAAAATCGTCAAGGCGGGCATTGCCTGCATCCCCGAGGGCCGCAAGGTCTTCCCGAAGCTGACGGTAGAGGAGAACCTGCGCCTTGGGGCCTATGCGGAGGCATCCGCAAGCGTCATCCGGACGCGGCTTGAGTCAACCTTCGAGCAGTTTCCCAGGCTGGGCGAGCGCCGCCAGCAGATCGCCGGCACGATGTCGGGCGGGGAGCAGGCGATGGTCTCCATCGGCCGCGGCCTCATGCGGGCGCCCAAGCTCCTCCTGATCGACGAGCCCTCGCTCGGCCTTTCGCCGCGGTTCGTGACGGAGAATTTCGGTATCATCCGCGATATCAACGCGCGCGGAATTACCGTTTTCCTCGTCGAACAGAACGTGCGCCAGACATTGGCCGTGGCTCATTACGGCTACGTCCTCTCGAAGGGGCGCGTGGTGGCGCAAGGTCCGACCGCCGAGCTTGCCGCCCGCGACGAGGTGCGCGAAGCCTATTTCGGCTGAGGGTACGAGAACCGCTGCCATCCGGTTAGCCTGGGGCAATCTGGATACGGTAGATAAGTTGCCCGCACCGGCTGCAATTAAGAAAAACTTAATTACTCGTTAAGATTCTCTTGCCTTCGGCGCGGCCCTTGGGTAAATCATTCCTGGTGGACTTCGAGACAGGCTTCCATGTCTAAACCCAAATCATGATTGCGCGCCGGCCGGCGAACATATCGCACGCGAAGGCGCGCGGCTTGGCTGTCATACACAGCCCCGACTGCTTGGCCGAGGCCGGCTTCGAACGCATCGTTCCCAATCATGAGGGTCTTGCACCAGGATCTTGATCGATCCAAGCCCATAAACGGCGCCTTGAGAGATTCGCGTTCGCTCAAGGTATCGGGCCGGAGGGAAAGCTTTTTGCTGGATTGCGCTCCGAGACGCTCCGGCGGCCCCTCTGGCGTGACGCCGGGAACTAAGGTTTGCGGCTCTTTTGAGAAAAGCAGGTCATCATGGCTCTAGACGCAGTCCATTCCGAAGCTAACCCCACGCACTCCACAGTCGTGCGTGAGTCCGCCGTCGTCCGTTTCGCCGGCGATTCAGGCGACGGCATGCAACTGACCGGCAGCCAGTTCACGCTCTCCACCGGCCTCGCGGGCAACGCGCTCGCCACCTTTCCCGACTATCCCGCCGAAATCCGCGCGCCCCAAGGCTCGACGTTCGGCGTTTCCGCCTTCCAGATCAATTTCGGCTCCGCTTCAGTGCGGACGGCGGGCGACGATCCGGACGTGCTGATCGCGATGAACCCGGCGGCGCTCAAGGTGAACCTGCCGGTCATGCGGCCGGGCGCGCTGATTATCGCCGACGCCGGCGCTTTCAACGAACGCAACCTGCGCAAGGCAGGCTACGATGCCAATCCGCTCGAAGACGGCTCGCTCGCCCCGTTCCAGGTGGTAGCCCTGGAAATGTCGCGCCTCACCCTTGACGCGGTGAAGCCCTTCGGGTTCGCGGGCGGCGACGCCCTGCGCTGCAAGAACATGTGGGCGCTGGGGCTCACGCTCTGGATGTTCGACCGCGACCGCGAGCCGGTGGTGGCCTGGATCAGGAGCAAATTCGGCAAGAAGAGCGAGGCGCTTGCGGACGCCAACATCGCGGCGCTCAACGCCGGCCATTCCTATGGCGATACCGTCGAGATCGGCCTGCCGCTGAGCCAGATCCAGGTCGCGCCGGCGGCGCTGGCGCCGGGCCTTTACCGGACCATCACCGGCAACGACGCAACGGCGCTCGGCCTCGTGGCCGGCAGCCAGCTCTGCGGGCTGCCCATTTTCCTCGGCTCTTATCCCATCACCCCGGCCAGCGTGATCCTGCACAACCTGTCGCATCTCAAGGAATACGACGTTACGACCTTCCAGGCCGAGGACGAGATCGCGGCGATCTGCTCGGCGATTGGCGCGTCCTACGCCGGCAAGCTCGGCGTTACCACCACCTCGGGGCCAGGCATGGCGCTGAAGACCGAGGCCCTTGGGCTCGCCATCATGTCCGAGCTGCCGCTCGTTATCGTCAACGTCCAGCGCGGCGGCCCATCCACCGGCCTGCCGACCAAGACCGAGCAATCCGATCTCTACCAGGCGGTGTACGGCCGCAATGGCGACGCTCCGCTGCCGGTGATCGCGGCGCGGAGTCCGTCGGACTGCTTCGACGCGGCGATCGAGGCGGTGCATCTGGCCGTGGAGTTCATGACGCCGGTCATCCTGCTGACGGATGGCTACATGGCCAATGCCGCGGAGCCGTGGCGGGTGCCGGACATGTCGGCATATGAGCCCTTCCCCGTCACGTTCTACGATCGGGTGCCGGCCGAAGGGCGGGTCAATCCCTACATGCGCGATCCCAAGACGCTGAAGCGCATCTGGATCAAGCCAGGGACACCCGGCCTCACCCACCGCATCGGCGGCATCGAGCGGAACTACGCGAGCGGCGAGATCTCCTACGATCCGGCCAACCATCAAAAGATGACGGACACGCGGAAAGCCAAGATCGACGGCATCGCGAATTTCATCCCCGAGCAGGAGGTCACGGCCGGCGCTCCCGGCGGCAAGCTCGCCGTCGTCGGATGGGGCTCGACCTTCGGCGCCATCGAGCAGGCCGTGCAGCGTGCCCGCGCCGGCGGGGCCGATGTGAGCCACATCCATCTTCGCCATATCTGGCCGCTGCCGCGCAACCTCGGTGCGCTGTTGCGCAGCTATGAACGAATCCTGGTTCCCGAGATGAATACCGGCCAGCTCAAGACTCTATTGCGCGACCAGTATCTCGTCGACGCCAAGTCCATCAACAAGGTTTCCGGCCAGCCGTTCCGCATCGCCGAGATAGAAGCGGCGATCGAACAGGCTCTGGCGTAGGAGGAAGGCTTCCATGGAAACGACCGCTATCGATACCGCCGCAGCTTCCGCTCCGGCCCTGACGCCCGCCAGTTTCGCCTCCAGCCAGGAGGTGCGCTGGTGCCTTGGCTGCGGCAATTATTCGATCGTCAAGATGGTCCGGCAGGCGCTGGCCGAAATCGGCACGAAGCCGGAGAATACGGTGTTCGTGTCGGGCATCGGCTGCTCCAGCCGCTTCCCCTATTATGTCGAAACTTACGGCTATCACACGATCCACGGCCGCGCCCCTGCGGTAGCGACCGGCGTCAAGCTCGCCAACCCGGAGCTTGACGTGTGGATCGTCACCGGCGACGGCGACGCCTTGTCCATCGGCGGCAACCACATGGGTCACATTCTGCGCCGGAACCTCGACTGCCAGATCCTCTTGTTCAACAACGAGATCTACGGCTTGACCAAGGGGCAAGCCTCGCCGACGAGCCGCCTTGGCAAGCGCACGGTGTCGACGCCATACGGCTCTCTTGAGCGGCCGGTGAACCCGGCCAGCTTCGCGCTGGGCGCCGGCGGCCGATTCGTGGCCCGTGGCATCGATGTGGTGCAGAAGGAACTGCTCGGCATTCTTAAGCGCGCGCACGCCAACAAGGGAACGAGCTTCGTCGAAATCTACCAGAATTGCGCGGTGTTCAACGACGGCGCGTTCGAGGCGTTCGCGGCCAAGAAGGCGCAAGCCGATGCCGTTGTCTGGACCGGGCATGGCAAGCCGTTGCTCTTCTCGAAGGGCACAAAAGGATTGCGGCTCAATAGCGAAAAACTGCGGCTTGAGGTGGTGGACGTCGAGGGCGGCGATTGGCAGGCGGCTGGCGTGCTTGTCCATGACGAGACCAACAGGGCGCTTGCTCAGCTTCTGATCGACATGCCGGCGCTCGCTTTCCCCATTGCCCTGGGCGTGATCTATTGCGATCCGCTGCCGCCATACGAGGGAGCGGTGGTTGCGCAGGCCCAGAAGGTCGCCGCCACGAAGAAGCGCGATCTTCAAAAGCTCCTCAGCGCGGGAGAGACCTGGTCCATCGGCGGGGATGCTTCGCCCGCGAAAAACTAGGGCCGGTGCATATCGCACCGATCAAGCCAGGAAATGGCAGGTTTTGGCACAATCGAAGCCTACAACCCCTCACCCTGTCCCTCTCCCTGTGGGAGAGGGAACGCCAGAAGTTTTGCTGCGGGTAGTTCTGGGGTCCCTTCTCCCTATGGGAGAAGGACAGGACGAGGGGTAATGCCCTTTGTTCAGGGCACCATCCCGGTACCCCGCACGCCTGCCCCAAAACCAGGCGCGACGCGGTAACATTCCCGTCAAGGTTGCGATATTAAGGATTTCTTTCAGCCAAGGTTCTATGAAAGCGGAGGGCTAGCCCTTCGCGCATTGGCCGGGAAAAAGACGGACAGAGGCGGAATGCCAGGTTCCGCGGAATTCGCGGGGCGCGGCTGTTCGCCCCACGCCCGATTGCAGGCAGCGAAGCACTCGCCCAGCGGTATGACTATATACCAGGGAGAGGCTGCAAATGGCCGCGAAATATCCGGGCATTCCCACCGTCATTAACGGCAATGGCGCCGTGGCGCATGTAATGGGCCATGTGTGCGGCGGCGTTATCGGCTATCCGATCACGCCTTCAACCGAGATCTCGGAGATTTACGAGGCCTTCCGGGCCGGTGGCGGCTGCAATGTCTGGGGCAAGCATCCGTTCTTCTTCGAGCCGGAGGGCGAGCACTCCGCGCAATCTGGCGCGCTCGGCGCGGCGCTGACCGGCGGCAAGTTCATCTCCAACGCCTCTTCCAGCCAGGGCATCCTCTACGGTCTCGAATCCCACTACGTGACCGTGGGCAAGCGCGTTGGCGGCTTTGTGCTGCAGATCGCGGCCCGTGTGGTGTCGAAGCACTCGCTGAACGTGATGGCGGGCCATGACGACGTGTACGCCCTGCTCCAGTCCGGCTACACGATCCTGTTCGGCTCGAACCCGCAGGAGGCCGCCGACCTCGCCGCCATTGCCTACAGGGCAAGCGCGCTCTCGCTGATCCCGGTCGCCAACGCAATGGATGGCTTCGCCACCAGCCATATGATGAGCGAGGCGCTGTTGCCGGAGCCGGAGTTGTTGCGCGAGTATCTCGGCGATCCGGCCGGGCGCATCAAGGCCCCGACCGTGGCGCAGGATATCCTGTTCGGCGCCAAGGGCCGCGTGCACCAGCTTGAGCAATACCTCAAGAAGCAGTTGGAGCACCTCGGCGCGGCCAATCTCGCGGCATTGAAGGCGTATCTTGCGGACAATGCGGAGGCGGTCGAGAAAGACAACACGGGCCAGCTCGTTCCGGCCACGCTTGGCTGGCTGCCGGAAGACCTGCACGGCCAATGGCGGCGCCAGTGGCTCAACGCCTACGAGAAGGGCACGCGCCAGCTCGTGCCGGCGCTGGTCGATATCAACAATCCGGGCCTCACCGGCGGCGTGCAGAACCAGCCCGACTTCCAGGCAGGTTCCGCCGACCACCGCACCCACTTCGTGCGCGATGTGCCGCGCCTCGTGCGCGAGGCCATGGCTGAATACACCGCGCTCACGGGCCGCGAGTATAAGCCCATCATGACCTATATGTGCGACGATGCCGATACCGTCATGGTGGGCCTTGGCTCCGTGACCGACGACGCCGAGGCGGTCGCGGCGTATCTGCGCGGCCAGGGCAAGAAGGTTGGCGTGGTGTCGGTCAAGCTCTTGCAGCCCTTCCCGGAGGCGGAACTGGTGGCGGCGCTCGCGGGCAAAAAGGCCGTCACGGTGCTTGAGCGCTCGGACGTCACAGCGCTGACCTCGTTCGTTACCCAGGCGCTGTTCAAGGGCGTCGAGAACGCGGCGGGCGGCGGCGAGCGCAATCCCGGCATTCCGGCGATCCAGAGCCTGCCGAAGATCACCACGGCGATTTTCGGCCTTGGCGCGCACGACTTGCAGCCGCGCCACCTGATCGCCGCGTTCAAGAACATGGAGACGGTCAACGCGCCGTTCGTCTATCTCGGCTCGCAGTTCTTCGCCAAGCAGCCGGGCCGGAAGATCGCGGAGCTGCAAGACCGGCTGCGGGCGGCCTATCCCGAAACCGGGATGATGGCGCTTGAAACCGGGGCCAACCCGAACCTGTTGCCGCCTTCCGCCTTCCGCATCCGCTTTCACTCCGTCGGCGGCTACGGCACTGTCGCGACCGGCAAGCTGCTCACCGACATCCTTGCCGGCGTGCTTGGCCTGCACTCGAAGGCCGCGCCGAAATACGGCTCGGAGAAGAGCGGCGCGCCAACCAACTACTACATCACGCTAAGCCCCGAGCCGGTAAAGATCACCAACGCCGAGCTTGAGGACGTGGAAATCGTCATTTCGCCGGATCACAAGGTGTTCAGCCATACCGATCCGCTGAAGGGCCTCGTCGAAGGCGGCACCTTCATCCTGCAATCCAACCTGCCGCCGCTCGAAGCCTGGCGCAGCCTGCCCGCGCGCGCCCGCAAGACGATCCGCGAGAAGCACATCAACTTCTTCGTCATCGACGCATTCTCTGTGGCCAAGCGCTATGCACCGACGGAAGATCTGCAAACCCGCATGATGGGTATCGCCTTTATCGGCGCGGTGTCTGGGCATGTGGAGCGCGTGGCGGCCGGTGCCGCGCCGGACGCGATGCTTACGAAAATCCGCCAGCAGATCGCCAAGAAATTCGGCGCCAAGGGCAGCGAGATCGTCGAGAGTAACATGGCGGTGATCCGCGACGGCCTGCATGCAACGCAAAAGGTTGCCTACGACGGGCCGGACTTTGCCGATGCCGGGGCGGAGGCAGGTGCCGCGCCGTGCGTCCGCACCATCGATCTCTCGGCCGGCATGGCTGGCGTGACGGACTTCGCGGCAAGCTCGCGCTTCCTCGATGCCGAGTATTACGAGGACATGGTTGCCTCCCATTTCCGCGATGGCACCATCGCCGAAGCGCCGGTGCTGCCAGGTGCTGGGCTGTTCATGCCGGCGGGCAGTGCTGCCTGGAAGGACAAGGGGCTGTTCCGCCGCAGCGTGCCCGAGTTCAAGGCCGATCTTTGCGGCGGCTGCCTCGATTGCGCCGTCGTCTGCCCGGACGCGGCGATCCCCAACACGATCCACACCATCCCGGACCTGCTGGTGACGGCGCTCAAGGCGCTCGATCTGCCTCAGGGGCGGCGCGATGCGGTGCGCACAGCCTTGCCGGCGGTGGAGGGCGCGGTCCGCGAGGCGTACCGGAAGGTGAAGAAGGGCGCGACGCTCTTCCACCAGCAGGTGGCCGAGGTGGCGGGCGGCGTGGCTGGCGCCAATGCAGAGCTTGCCGCCGATCTGGCCAAGCTGGCCAAAGCGCTGTCTGTGTTCCCAGTCGCCAAGACCAAGCCGTACTTCGACAATTTCGAGAAGAGCGAGCCCGGCAGCGGCGCCATGTACGCGGTCACGGTCGACCCGTGGAAGTGCAGCGGCTGCCTCGAATGCGTCGAGGTTTGCGGCCCCGGTGCCCTGGTGGAGCGCGAGCAGACACCGGAGCTTCTGGAATCGCTGCAAGCCGGCTTCGAGTTTCTGAGCCGCGCGCCCGGAACGCCCGCGCATTTCTATGAGGGCGCGACCGGACCCGGCGGAAAGACCGCGCGCCTGATGCTCGACCCCGGGAACTACTACGCCGTGACGGGCGGGCATGGCGCCTGCCGGGGCTGCGGCGAGGTGACGGCCATCCGCATGGTGCTGGCGGCCAATCGCGCCATCCACAGTGAGCGCAACGATAAACATATCCAGGAGCTTGAAGGCCTGATTGGGCGGCTTAATGCCAAGCGCGCAGCGATCCAGCCGGATGCAGCCGATCCTGGCCGGGCCGGACGTATGGCAAAGACGGTGGAGACGCTGGAACGGCGGCTGTTCAAGCTCGAAAGCGGCCCGACCGGCAACGGCCAGTCCAGCGCCGTGATCGCGAACTCGACCGGGTGCAGCAGCGTGTTTGCCTCGACGTTCCCGTTCAACCCCTATACCGATCCGTGGGTGAACAGCCTGTTCCAGGACGCCCAGCCGCTGGCCAAGGGCATCTTCGAGGGGCTTAGCGCGGAAGCGGTGGAGGATTTCCGCGCGATGCGCACGGCCAAGCTCGACCTGGAGGACGCCTATAAGCCGGCGGAGCACGACGGGTTCTTCCGGACCTTCAACTGGACGCAGTTCACGGAGGAGGAGCTGGCCCTGCTACCGGCGGTACTGACCATCGGCGGCGACGGCGCGACCTACGACATCGGCTTCGGCGCGCTCTCGCGCTTGCTCGCCTCCAACACGCCGGTGAAAGTGGTCGTGCTCAATACGGGCGCCTACTCGAACACGGGTGGGCAAGCCTCCACGGCGAGCTTCACCGCGCAAGACTCCGACCTATCGCGTTATGGCGCGGCCCATGCCGGCAAGGAGGAGGACCGCAAGGAGCTGGGCCTCATCGCCTCGTTCCACCCCAACGTCTATGTTGCGCAGTGCAACACGGCCGTACAGGGGACGTTCTTCAAGGCGCTGATCGACTTCCTGAACTATAATGGCGGCCCGGCGGTGCTCGATCTCTACACGCCCTGCCAGTCCGAGCACGGTATCGCCGACAATGCCGGCCGCCGGCAGGCCAAGGCCGCCGCGGATAGCCGCATGAGCCCGTTGTTCATCCGCGACCCGCGCCTGGGCCAGTTCCTGTCGCTGGACGGCAATCCCTCCAAGGACAAGGACTGGACGAATGTCACGCTGAGCTATGTGGACGCTGCTGGCGCGCCCCAGCGCATGCAGGTTCCATACACGCCGGCCGATTTCGCGCTTAGCGAGGGCCGCTTCAAGAAGCACTTCAAGCGGTTTCCCGCCGGTGCGGACGGCGTGCCCGTGCACGAATACATCAACCTGAGCCCCGAGGCGCGCGAGGGCAAGACGCCTTACGTGATGTTCGTCGATGCGGATAAACAGCTCGTCAAGTGGGCCGTATCGGCGGCGATGATCCACCTCACGGAGGAGCGGCGCAAGAACTGGCGCACGCTGCAATTCCTCGCCGGGCAGGCGGCAGCGGCCCACGAGGCTGGCAGCAAGACAGGGGTGGCTGCGTAACAGGTGGAGTTGAGAGAGGCGGCGGGGCGCACGAAGCCCCCGCCGCCTCTGCCGCCCTTGTGTTGGACATAAGCCCCGGGGCATCATTCCCGCGTAGGTGCTCGATGGTGCCCTGAACGAAGGGACTCTCCCCTCAGGGATAATGAACCTGGAAACGACGGTTGACGCCACTTTGCAGGCGGCGTGCGCTGTATCTGGAGCGGCTAAAGCGCCGAGCCCTTCTCCTTCTGCGCCTTATAGAATTTCTTAACCAGGAGGTCGCGCTTGAGCCGCGAGAGGTGGTCGATGAACAGGTAACCGTCCAGGTGATCCATCTCGTGTTGGACGACAGTGGCGAGCAGGTCTTGAAAATCCTCCTCCTGCTGCTTGCCTTCGATGTCCACGTAGCGCACGCGCACCAGGGCCGGCCGCTGCACCTCCGCATACATCTCCGGGATCGAGAGACAGCCTTCCTCGTGGACGCGCGGCACATCGCCCTGAGAGACGATCTCGGGATTGATGAGCATCAGCGGGCGCTTTTCCTCGTCTTCGCCCCGCGCGGTGTCGATGACAAGCATGCGCCGCTGTACGCCCACCTGAACGGCGGCGAGGCCCACGCCGGGCGCCACGTACATGGTTTCGAGCATATCGTTCAGGAACGCGCGCACCTCCGCGTCGACGGTTTCGACCGGCAGCGATTTTTCCCGCAAGAACGGATCGGGTAGTTTGATAATGCGCAACTTGGGCATGCCCTGCACATAAGCGAAGGCAGGCCGCCGGTCAACGCCTCGCCGGTGTGAAACTCGCAACGGCAGCGTTTCCAGACCAGCGCGCGGTCTCCCGTTCGACTTAGGCATCGCTCACTTATTTTTGAGCGACGCCTAAGTCACGATGCGCCGCTCGCGGGCGGCCGCGACGACCTGCGCCAGGATGGAGACGGCCACCAGCGGCGCGGATTTCAGCTCCGGAATAAGTCCGGCCGGGCTTTGGATGCGTGCGATCTCGGCCTGCGAGAGGCCGGCACTTTCCAATGCGATCTGCCTCGCGGCGTGCGCCTTCCGGCTGCCGATGGCGGAAATGAAGAAGCAAGGCCCCCGTAGCAGGTCCGAGAAGACTGGCAGCTCCTTCTCGTGGTCGTGGAAGGCGAGCACGGCGGCGGTCCAGCGGTCGGCGGGGAACTTGGTGCCGGGCAGCAGCGGGTGAGTCTGGACCCCGGCGGGCAAGGCCGGCAGGTTTTCCACGTCGGGGGCGTAAAAATGCGTCTCGAAGCCGGTGCTGGCCGAAAGCTCGGCGAGTTTCACCGCGATGGGACTTGAGCCTATGATGAGGCAGCGCAAAGGGGGCGTGTAGACCCGGACGAACCCCTTGCCTTCAGGATGGGATCGCGGGTTCTCGCCATCGGCAGGCGCTGCTTCGACGCTGACAGCGCCATTCTCGAAGCCGATCCTGAGCGCAAAGGGCTCGCGGCGCTCCATCCGGCCGCGCATTTCCTGGATGAGCCCCTCGTTCTCGAACGGTACGGCCAGAACGTCGAGGCCGCTGCCGCAGGGAAGCTGGATGTCGAAATAGGGCGAGCCCTTGCCGTAGCGCAGGAGCCGGGGCTTGCCGGCCTTGATCGCGGCTTGCGCCTCAAGCGCTATGGCCTGCTCCAGGCAGCCGCCGGAGATATAGCCGGCCCACTCTCCGCTCTCGGACACCGCCATTTGCGCACCCTCCGCGCGCGGCGCATTCCCGTCCACGCCGACGAGCGTCACCAGGGCGCAGCGCTCACCGCGTCCGCTCCATGCGGCGAGGTCCGGCAAAACGTTGTCGCGATAGGCGGAGGACCGCCCTTTCACCTCATGTGCATCGCGATTGAGAATGTCGATCGTCATGGCGCCTCCCGCCCGCGCCGGGGTACGTGCCTCCCGGCGGGTTTCACTTCCTCTTGATATTAGTCAAAGGGTACGTGGCGTGCATTTCGCAATAATGCCAATGCCATCCGCAAATTTTGCCTAATCCGCGGGTGTTGCCCCGGTTTCCTCGATGGCGGGGTGCCGGGTTACCTTGCCTCCGGAAATGCCGCGGATCACGACATAGAACACCGGCGTGAAGATCAGCCCGAACAGGGTGACGCCGAGCATACCGAAGAACACGGCGGTTCCGAGCGCCACGCGCATTTCCGAGCCAGCACCCGTTGCCACATACAGGGGCACGACGCCCAGCGTGAAGGCGAAGGAGGTCATGAGGATCGGGCGCAGGCGCAATTGGCAGGCCTCGACCGCGGCCTCGAAGCGGTTGCGGCCGTGCTCTTCGAGCTGGATGGCGAACTCCACGATCAGGATCGCGTTCTTGGCGGCGAGGCCAACGAGCACGACGAAGCCGATTTGCGTCAAAATGTTCACATCGGCGCCATGCGACCATACGCCAAGGATCGCCGAAAGCAGGCACATCGGCACGATCATGATAATCGCGATGGGCAGCGTCCAGCTCTCGTACTGCGCGGCAAGGGCCAGATAGACGAAGAGAACCGCCAAGGCGAAAATGACGATGGCGGGCGTGCCCTGGTGTGTCTCCTGATAGGACATATCCGTCCATTCGTAGGCCAGGCCTTCCGGCAGAATGCNNACGGCCGGATAGAGGTTATAGCGCGGCATGCGCTGCGGTCCCGCGATGTCGCGGAAGGTGACAAGGGAGCCCAAAGGGACGATGGCGCCGTTCGCGCTCCTGACCTTCAATTGCCCAATCGCGGCCTTGTTCAGCCGGTAGGGCGCGTCCGCCTGCGCGGTAACGCGGTAGGTGCGGCCGAATGCGTTGAAATCGTTCACGTAAGCGGAGCCCAGATAGATGCGCAGCGTCTCGAAGACGTTCGCCAGCGGCACATCCAGCATTTGCGCGCGGACCCGATCCACATCGACATAAACTTGCGGTGTGTTGGCGGTGAAGGTCGTGAACACCGACTGAAGCCCTTGCGTCTTGTTCGCCGCCGCCATCAGCTCCTGCGCCGATTGGGTGAGCGTCTGAAGCCCGCGCCCGCGCCGGTCCTCGATGTACATGGAGAAGCCGCCGCCGATGCCGATGCCGCGCAAGGTAGGCGGCGCGATCACGAAAATATTGGCGTCCTCGATCCCGGCGAGCCTCGCGCGCAGGTCGCTCGCGAGTTTCCGCGAGGTGAGCCCCTGCTTGACGCGCTCCGCGAAGGGTGCCTCGGTCGCGAAGATGGCGCCCGAATCCGGCGCATTGGTGCGCGTGGCGCCCGAGAAGCCGGCGAAGGCAGCGGTATGCGCGAAGCCGGGGGTTGAAAGCACGATGTTCTGGGCCTTGCGGATGACCTCGTTGGTGCGGGACAGCGAGGAGCCGGGCGGCAGGCTGAAGGACAGGATAAGATAGCCCTGATCCTGCTGCGGCACGAACCCTTGCGGCATGGTCACGAACATATAGCCCGCGAGCCCGATCAGCCCGGCATAGAGGGTCAGCATCAGCGGCGTTACCCGGATCGCTTGGGCGACCAGCGCCGCATAGCCCCGCTCCAGCGCGCCGAAAACGGCGTTGAAGCCCGAAAAGAACCAGTTTGTTAGAAACGAAAGGTCGATGCGCGGCTTCCTCTCCTTCTCCGCCGCGGATTGGAGCACGATGGCGCACAGCGCCGGGCTCAGCGTCAGCGAATTGAAGGCGGAAATCACGGTTGCCACCGCGATGGTGAGCGCGAATTGCCGGTAGAACTGGCCGGTGATGCCTTGCAGGAAGGCGGTGGGCACGAAAACCGCGCAGAGCACGAGCGCGATGGAGATCAGCGCGACGCCTACCTCGTTCATGGTTGAGAAGGCGGCGTCCTTGGGACTGTATCCGTGCTCGATCTTCCGCTCGACGTTCTCGACGACCACGATGGCGTCGTCGACCACGATGCCGACCGCCAGCACGAGCCCGAACAGGGTCAGGTTGTTGATCGAGAAGCCGAACAGGGACATCACGAAAAATGTCCCGATCAGCGAGACCGGAATGGCGACAACCGGAATGATCGTGGCGCGCCAGGTTTGCAGGAACACCAGCACCACGATCACGACCAGCGCGACCGCCTCGAAGATCGTCTTGAGCAGCTCATCCACGGAGTGCTGGATGAAATCGGTCGGGTTATAGACAATCTTGTATTCGATGCCCTTGGGGAAGCCCTTGGACAGCTCCGCCATCGTGCCCTTGACCGTGTTCGCCACTTCGAGGGCGTTCGCGCCAGGCAATTGCGAGACGACAACGACGACCGCGGGCTTGCCGTCGAGATAGCCATTGGTGGTGTAGTCGAGCGCGCCAAGCTCGACGCGGGCCACGTCGCGCAGCCGCGTGAACCGGCCATCGGCGCCGGTCTTGACGACGATCTCCCCGAATTCCGAGGGCTTCACGAGCCGGCCGCGCAGTTGCAGGGTTGTTTGAAACGCTTCGTTCGCCGTTACCGGCGGCTGGCCTAGCGCGCCGCCCGCGACCTGGATGTTCTGCTGCTGGAGCGCGGTCACCACCTCGGTCGCGGTCATGCCGAGCGAGGAGATTTTGGCCGGGTCGAGCCAGGCCCGCATCGAATATTCGCGCACGCCGAACAGCCGCACCTCGCCTGCGCCCTTCACGCGGGCCAGCACGTCGCGGATCTGCAAAAGCGCGAAGTTCGACAGATAGAGCTGGTCGTAGCTGTTATCCGGCGAGATCATATGCACGACCATGAGGATGTCGGGCGTCATCTTCTTGACCACGACGCCGGTCGCGCGCACTTCGGGCGGCAGGCGCGGCGTCGCAATCGCCACGCGGTTCTGAACCAGCACCTGCGCCAGGTCGAGATTGGTGCCAAGCTCGAAGGTCACGGTGATCTGCACATTGCCGTCCGCCGTCGATTGCGACGACATGTACATCATGTTCTCGACGCCATTGATCTCCTGCTCGATGGGTGTGGCGACGGTGTCGGCCACAATTTGCGCGCTGGCGCCGGGATAGGAAGCGGAGACGGTCACGGTGGGCGGCGCCACCTCCGGGAACTGCGCGACAGGCAGGCGGCCATAGGCCAGCCAGCCCACGATCACGATGAAAATCGCGATGACGGACGCAAAAATCGGCCGCTGAATGAAGGTGTGGCTGAACTTCATTGCATCGCCGCCTGTTGAGCTTGGGCGATGGTTGTCTTTTCGGGCTTGACCTTGATGCCGTTGCGGGCGCGCTGCAAGCCGTTCACGATTACCGTGTCGCTGGGGCCGACGCCCTTGTGGATCACCCTGAGCCCGTCGATCATCGGTCCAAGCTCCACCGCCTTGCTGCTGACGGTGCCGTCATCGGCCACCACGAACACGAAGCGGTTCGACTGGTCCGCCGCCACCGCCATGTCGGGCAGCAGAACGGCCTTGTACTTGCCGCTGCCGGCCAGGCGGACCCGCGCGAACAGGCCCGGCTGGAACGCCTGGTGCGGATTGTCGAACACGGCCCGCACCCTGAGCGAGCCGGTGCTTTGGTCGATGCGGTTGTCGATGAAGCTCATCCGGCCCTTGTGCGGAAAGCCTGCCTCGTTCTGAAGCGCCAGTTCCACCGGCACTTCCCAGACCTGCGCGCCTGGCTGTGTCATGGCGGAGCCGAAGCGCTGATATTTGAGGAACTCTGTCTCGCTCACATCGAAATAGAAGTACACCGGATCGATGGAGACGATGGTGGTGAGCAGCGTGCCGCTGCCCGAGCCGCCGGTCAGGTAATTGCCCTCGCTAACCAGCTTCCGGCTGATGCGGCCGGTGACGGGCGCGGTGATTTGCGTGAACTCGACATCGAGTTCGGCCGCGCGGACATTCGCTTCGGCCGAAAGCACGTTCGTCTCGGCCGTGCGCACGGCCTGGGTGCGCTGGTCGAAAACCTGCGGGGAAATGGTCGAGTTCGCGACCAGCGGCTTGGCGCGCTCCAGATCCTTTTCGGCGAATTCGAGCTGAACCCTGGCGCCTTGCAGGGCGGCGCGGCCGCGGTCGAGGACACTTTGGTATGGGCGCGGGTCGATCTCGAACAGAAGGTCGCCCTTCTTCACCATCGCGCCGTCGGTGAACTTGACTTGGTTGAGGAAGCCCGAGATGCGGGCGCGCACCTCGACCGTCTCCACGGCGTCGAAGCGGCCCGTATATTCGTCCCACTCGACGACCTCCTTTTCGAACGGGTTTGCCACCGAGACGGCGGGCGGGGGAGGTGCCGCGGGGGCTTGCGCGGGCTGCTGGCCGCAGGCGGCCAGGCCGAGCGCCATAAGCCCCAGGGCCGTGAGGGCAGCGCGGAATTTTGGATGGCCTTGCATACATTGCCCCCAGTTCGAAGTGTGCAGAGCATGCGAACCGCTTCTCTCCGCTGGAGAGCCGCAGCTTTTCCCGATGCCTGGATCATGCCTTTTGGAACTAAGTCCTATCTTGGAAGTTGCCCAGGCAGCAACCCTTCCAATTGGGTATGGCGGCCGGGGGATTGGACCTGTTCATAGGGCATTACCCCTCATCCTGTCCTTCTCCCAATGGGAGAAGGGACGCCTGAATAGCGCTCAGAGCATGCAACGGCGTTCCCTCTCTCACAGAGAGAGGAACAGGGTGAGGGGTTGCGGCGCCGATTGCCGATCACAAATTCTTTATCCCGCGACAACAGCGCGCGAGCGTTCGATCTCCGCGGTTCAATGCCAGGAAACTTATGGGGACGCGGCGCTATTTTATCGGCACGCCCATCGTGGTGAGACGCTGGCGCAGCTCGGCGATGTCCTTGTCGAAGGCTGCCAGGGTCTCCTCGCGCATGCGCTTGGTGTCCTCCACGATGGCCTTCGCCGCCGGCCCTGCCTTCCAGCTATGGCCCAGAACATCCTTCATGTTCCCGTCCATGTTGTCGTAGTAGCGGCGCACGGAGGAAAGGAGTTCTGGCGCAAGCTGAAAGGTGATGGCCTGCTGCTTCATGGTCTCCCAGACGAACGTCTTCATTTTAACCTCGTCCGGCTTGATGTTGGAGTTCGACCAGCCATTCTTGTCGGACCAGTATCCAACCCAGGTGTCGGATGGCAGGAAATAGTCTGCCGAAACGCGGTTGCGGAGAGCCTTTTCCATACCGGCGCTCCACTCGTCCACGGAGGCGAGGTTGTCCTTCACCTCGTCGAGCAGCGCGCGGCGCATGTAATAGCCGTCGCGGTCGTTCCGGGCGATCTCGAATTGCAGCGCGGTCGTAAAGCCGGCCTGGGCCGCCAGATAGACGCCGATGATGGTCGAGGCCATGATGAAAAGGTTCGAAAGCCAGAATTCGGCATTGCCGCTTTCGCGGACTTTGAAAACGCGTAATACGCCCCGGGCCATGTTTCCTCCGTGCCAGGATTGAAGCCCAAGCTCTTTCGCGCGCCATTATGTCCGCTTGATGGTACAAGGGCTTACGCAGGAGTTGCGCCGAACAGCCGCCCGTGCGGGAGCGCGGGGAACGATGGCAGGCATTATTGCGGACATCCCGATCGGCACGATCCGGGCCTAGCCGCGAGCACCGTCAGGCGGCTTCGGCGGAGGACTCGCGCTTGGGGCGGGCGGGGCGCCGTCATCCCGCGAGACGCCGCGGGCGCTATGAAATTGACAAGATTATTGGATATAGGCCACGGTAAAATACAAGGGGCGTTCGTTGACGGGAGACGGGGGGCGCGCGTTGGCGGGCAAAATCTTCGTCAATTACAGGCGTGAGGATACCAGGGCCGAGGCCGCCAGGCTGCACGACCGGCTGGAGCATGTCTTCGGCGCCGAAAGCGTGTTCATGGATGTGAACAACCTGCTGCCGGGCGAGCGCTTCGATATCAAGCTGAAGGAAGCGCTGGACGGCACGGACGTGTTCCTTGCCGTGATCGGCGCGCGCTGGCTCGATGTGCTAGAAGCGCGCACGCAACATGGCGAGCGCGACTACGTGCGCGAGGAAATCGCTGCCGCCCTGACCGCCAAACTCGTCGTCATTCCGGTGCTGATGGACCGGGCGGTGCTACCCAAGGCTTCGGACCTGCCCGAGGACATCCGCGACCTTGCCTTCCATCATAAGCACGATTTGGTGCATGAGAGCTTCTGTCGCGACACGCAGGCCCTCGTCGCGGCCATCGAGGCGCACTGCCGGGCGCGGGGCGTGCAGGGGGCAGCGGCTACCTGGCTTGCGCGGCAGAAGAAAAGCGGCAGTCCGCACCGCACCTGGCAGGCAAAGAGGCCGGCGCAGATGCCTCAGCCGGCTTGGGCTCCTTCCTGGAAGCCGGTGGCCGCCCTGGCGGCCACAACGGCGATGGCCGTTCTCATGGTCCAGCTTTGGCTGGGCGGGCACAAGCTTTTGCCGCTTCCCGCCATTGTAACACAGCATGCCGCGCCCGCGCCCGTTACCGTTTCCGTGCCCGAACCTGTGCCCGCTCAGGGGCAGGCCGTGCGCATCGCCATCGACGCCGCGATTGCAGATAACGCCCATGGCCGGTTGTTCATGCCTGGGGCTGGCACCACGGAAAGCTTCAAGGACTGCCCGGATTGCCCGGAGATGGTGGTGATTCCGGAGGGCAGCTTTGTCATGGGCTCGCCGGGGGACGAGCCGGAACGCGAAATTGGCGAAACGCAACATCGGGTGACGTTCTCCAAGCCCTTCGCGGTTGGCCGGTTCGCCGTCACCTTTGCGGAATGGGACACCTGCGTGGCGGACGGGGGATGCGACAGCCACAGGCCAAGCGATCAGGGCTGGGGCCGCGGCGGCCTCCCCGTCATCAATGTGGATTGGACGAACGCGCAGGCGTATGTGGCATGGCTTTCCGCCAAGACCGGCAAGGAGTACCGGCTGCTTTCCGAGGCGGAGCGGGAATATGCCACGCGGGCCGGTACAGTAACGCCGTACTGGTGGGGCTCGCGGATCAGCCCGGAGCAGGCGAACTACGATGGGAATTACATCTATCCCGGCGGCGGCGCCAAGGGCGAATACCGGGAGAAAACCCTGCCCGTGAAATCCTTCCAGCCGAACCCTTGGGGACTTTACCAGGCTCACGGCAATCTCTGGGAGTGGACGGAGGATTGCTGGCACGACAATTACTACGGCGCGCCCAGCGACGGCTCGGCATGGACCGCCGGAGATTGCCGCAGGCGCGTCCTTCGCGGCGGCTCGTGGTATATCGGTCCGCGCGCGCTCCGCTCCGCCTGCCGCGACTTCGGGCGCTCGTGGATCAAAAGCCGTTTCCGGGGCTTCCGCGTCGCCAGAACGCTGGAGCCTTAGTTTTTGTGGAGATATTGCCCCACTTGGCGTCGGCTGCGGATATAGCCCCAAGGGCGGGATTGCCTGGGCAAACGGGGCTCTATCGTGCTTACAGGCTCGACGATCCCCTTATTGGCTTATGCCGTGCATGATGGGACCTATGCGGCTGAATTGGCGCGGAGCCGCTTCTGCCGCGGTGCGCCAACGTTTTTCCGCGTGCTCTGGTTCGGCCATCCTGCGCTTCCCCGCCTCCGCCTTCTTCCGCCACTTAGTTTCCGCAACGGCCTCTGCCTGAGCCTCTCTGCGCACTTCGGCTGCAGTAGCCTCCGCCATGGCCTTTCCGCGTGCCTCAGCGGCGACGGCCTCTGCCAGAGCCTTTTCGCGTAGCTCCGCCGCGGCGGTTTCTGCCTGAGCCTCTCTATGTTCCCCGGCCGCAGCAGCTTCCACCTCGGCCTTGCTGCGTACCACAGCGGCGGCGGCTTCCGCCTCTGCCGTCCTGCGCGTCTCCCCTTTTTCCATAATGCTTTGCTCAAGCGCAGCTTCGGAAGCGCCGGGCAGCGGATTTGAAACCGGGCTTTTTTCGGTGCCAATCAGCCCCAACTGAATTACCGCCAATGTTATTGCGCCAGCCACCGCGGCTGCCGCGCTAGCCGTCATCCAACGAGGACGCCCCGTGGATCTCTCCCGCGCGGCCGGAGAATAACTTGTCTGTACTGTTCTGAGTGCCGCCGCCGGAGATTGGCCTGCCTGCACTGTTTTGGGCGCCGCCGCCGGAGATTGACCTGCCTGCACTGTTTTGGGCGCCGCCGCCGGAGATTGACCTGCCTGCACTGTTCTGGGCGCCACCGCCGGAGATTGGCCTGCCTGCACAGTTCTGCGTGCCGCAGCCAGAGAATGGCCTGCCTGTATTGCTCTGCCCGTCGCGGCCCCAAAATGGCCTGCCTGTGCTGTTCTGCGTGCGGCGATTATTGCCGCTGCCCCATATGCATGCCCGTTATGTGGCATTGAACGCTTTGCGAGCTTTCCCTCTGGCCGCGGCCGTTTCAGAGCAGCCAGCAAATTCCCATCAAACAAACCTTTGCTTGCTTCTGCCACCGCATGGCTGCTCAAGCCACTACGCTCAGATTTGGTTGCGGGACCGTCCTTCGCCGCCGCTTTCGCCATCAGACGGTGCGCGATGGCCATTGCCTTGCCAAAGCGCTCAGCCGCAAATTGGTACGCCAAATACTGAATTTGTGAGAAGAGGACCTTATTGCTGGATGCAACGGCAGCCAGATCCGGGGCTCCGTTCTCTACGAAACAAATTCCCTGGAAAAAGGGCTTGGCTGACGTTTCAAGCCTAGCCTGCAACCGCTTCAGGTTATTTTCCCTGTCCGCCACAAGATCGCAAAACGTTACGGCAAGAAAGCTTCGGGACCGGACGCGCCGCGGCAGTTTAGCCCACTGAGCCCGCTCCGATTCACGCCATGCCTGCGTCGCAACCGTTGTCCAGATCGCGGCATCCATGCCGTAACCCGGCAAACAGGTGCAACCGGCGGGAAGGTCCAGAATTTCGACTGAGCGAAGTATCTCCCTTGGAAGCCCCGCTTCCAAAAATTTCACACCGCCAGATCGAACGCATCTGCCAGCCAGTAGGGCGCTCACGGCGGCGCAGTCTTGAATGGCGGCGACAGTCTGCGCAACGTCTTGAAGCAACGGAAAGGTGACCCTTTCGCCACTTTCGTAAATGGCGGCGGCGTAAGGTTTGGGGGCATATGTGAGCAGCGCCGGCAACCCAGCGTTCGCCAGTGGGGACGCAGGCAATACGGGAGTTCCCACAAGGAGATTGGCTAACGAGGACTTGCCGGAATTCGCCTCTCCCAGTAGCCCAACTCGCAGAGGCCGGCCTGCCACCTTTGCCATGCGCCTGAGTGCGTAGGCGGGCCGGTCCAAATAAGGATAGGCATCTGCTGCCTTGCGCAGAATCCCCTCGATTTCATCGAAGAGACTTTGCGTAGCAAATCGCAGGTTTCCCTTTTTGTCCATTCCACGGACTTTCGTACTGGAGCCTCGCCCCTCTAACTGTTCATAATTAGTAACCAGTTCCGTCCCGTTCATCAACGGCTTTGCGTGGAGCTAGCGCAAACAAAATCGTTAAGCAACTCCAGGTGTTGCTGCGGTGAAGTTACAATTCACCGCAGTGAATTGCCGCTTGGCTTTTCGATATCTCTGGCGGTCTGTAGAAGGCCCGTCAGCCATTGGGCAACAAAACTCTTGAGGGCGTCGACAGCCTGCGCGCGAACATCTGGCGGCAAAGCGATTGCGAACCGGAGCGTAGCACTTACGCTTTCCACCAAGACCATGGCCATCATGGACGCCTGCAGGGGCTCCAGAGACGGAATGAAGCGAGTGAAAACGGGCTGGATAAGCGCTGCATTCTTTTTCGTATCTTCAATATCGAGTGTCCGGAGATCCGGATATGCCTGCAAGCCGCCCCAGATTTCCGGTGCGGACGGTGTATTGAATAAGAAGGCTGCAATATCGTCTATAAATCCGTTCACCTGTTTAACTAAAAGTGCCTTCACCTCTTCAACGCTCATATCGCCAGCGTCGATCGGAGAGCGTGTCCGCAATCCGGTTTCCAGGATGCCCCTCAACTTTTCGAGTTGCCGCTCAATAAGGGTGCGGATGAGTGCGGCCGTAGAAGGGAAATAGTGATAGACAGACGCGATCGCCAAATTCGCCCGGCGGGCGACCTCCCGCATTGACAGGCCTTGCAGCCCGGACTCCGCAATCACTTCCTCCGCCGCATCGAGCAAAGCTTGAAGGCTTTCCCGGCTTCGGCCCTGCTGCGGCTTGCTCCGAGGGGATAGCCGCTCCTTCACCCTCTCGGTATAGGCTTCGTTCCTTTTCATATAAAGCGGTACCTCAATTTAAATGCCACCGTGTGGAAGCGCCGGAAGTATTCCGGAAGGTGTAAACCTGAGCATCAGCCATACAGCCTATCGTTAGAAAGGGCGTCCTAGGTAAGGAGGCACGCGATTGCTCGCAATGGTTGTATTTCCGCTCGTCAGGGGCAAACATAGGGGCGAGGAACTTAAGTTCTTAACAGAGTATGCCTCTGGCTTCAATCCCGCGTTAATGCTTGTCCAGAACGTGTCTCAGGTTCGAGGCTGAATGAGTATATCGGTCCGCGTGCGCTCCGCTCCGCCTGCCGCGACTTCGGGCGCTCGTGGGTCAAGGGCCGTTTCCGGGGCTTCCGCGTCGCCAGGACGCTGGAGCCGTAATTTTCGCAGGGATATTGCTCGGACGGTCCGCAGGACTGGAGAAGCTGGACGGGAGAAGCCAGCCGCAGCCCATATTGCGCGGGATAATCCTCAAGCTGCGAGAAAAGTAGCCGCTGCGATCCGCGAGGCGGCCCCCGCAAACTTGGGAAATCGGCTTTACATTCAATCGCAATGTTTGCCGGAATATTTCCGGTTCGCTCAAAATGTTCGATGCCCGGCGTCTTCGAATGACGGATCGCGAACAGGACACCCGTGCAATCTTACCGGGTATTCATGCGGCCGGAAAATCCCCTCTTTTTATCCGCCGCCCCAATAGAAAATTTACGTCCATCTGTGCAATATCCCCTTCTGTTGGTATGTAACTGGGATGAGCGGTTATGCGTACGCTGTGTCTTCTGGCCTTCGGCTGCCTCGCGGGCCTGCTGCTGTACACCTATGATTTGAAATTCAAAACGCGCCTGCTCGAAGCCCGCGCGCAAGCGCTTATGAGCGAGCTTCAGGACGAAAGCGATTTTCTCGCCCTGATGCGCGCCGAGGCTGGCTATCTTGAGCGCCCCGAGCGCATCGAGGACATGGCCCGCTCGGAGCTGAAGCTTGAGCCCATCGCACCCGCGCAGCTCGTGCCGTGGAAGGCCGTGCTCGCCGATAGCGAAAGTGTCCGCCAGGCACAAAGCCGCCCCAAGGACGGCATTGCCGCCCTGATCGGCAAGGCGGCGGCGCCGGGCGGGGCAACCGCGTCGCGGTAACGGCCATGCGTACGCTCGCGTCGGCATTGCAAAGGATCGGCGGCCTCGCCGGACGCGAGGGAACGGTAAGGCGCGTGCGCGTGGCGCAGGCGCTGTTGAGCGTGTGCTTCCTGGCGGGCTTTACTATTGTCGCCGGCAGGGCAATCCTTTACGCGCAATATCCGGGCGATATGGCGATGCTCGCCTCCTCGGGCGCACCTCCGGGCCTCGCCAAAAGCCGGCCGGACATCGTCGACCGCAACGGCATGCTGCTCGCAACCGACATCCGCATCTACTGGCTGGCTGCCAACCCCAGGGAGATCCCCCACGCCGACGAGGCGGCGGAGAAGCTTGCGGCGATCTTCCCCGATCTCGACCAGGGCGCCCTGTCGCGCCGGTTCCACGACAAGTCGAACCGCTTCGAGTGGGTGAAGCGCGGGCTGACACCCAACCAGGCCACGGCGGTGCACAGGCTCGGCATTCCAGGCCTCACCATCATGCCGACCGTTCAGCGCGCCTATCCGGCGGGCGGCGAGGCCGGGCAGATCCTTGGTATCACCAATGTCGACAACGAGGGCATGAGCGGCATCGAGTGGTATATCGACCAGAAGCTCATGGGGCAGTTGACGCCAGCCTCGCTCGAACGGCGGCCCTATCTCAAGCTGTCGCTCGACATCGGCATTCAGCACGCCGTGGCCGAGGAACTTTCGGCGGCGATGCGGCGCTACCAGCCGAAGGCGGCGCTGGGGCTCGTGATGAATGTCAAGAACGGCGAGGTGCTGGCTTCGCTGTCGCTGCCGGGCTTCGATCCGAACCGCCGCGGCGAGGCCAAGGACGAGAACCGCCGCAACCGCATCGTCACCGACGTTTACGAGCTTGGCTCGGTGTTCAAGACTTTCACCATCGCCATGGCGCTCGATGGCGGCATTGCCGCGCGCTACGACCGCTTCGACACCGGCGCCTTGAAGATGGGCCACTTCCTGCTCAAGGACGCTCACGCCACGCGCGAGCCGGCGACGGTCGAGGACATCTTCGTACACTCTATTAATACGGGAGCCGCCCGCATCGCCGAGGCCGCGGGCGTGGAGCGGCAGCAGCGGTTCCTGGAGTCGCTCGGCCTGTTCGACAAGCTTGAAACCGAGGCCGGCACCGCGCCCAAGCCGATGTTCCCGGCGACATGGCGCCCCTCCAACGCCATGACCATCGCCTACGGCCACGGCATCGCCGTCCCGCCCATCATTTTCGCCCAGGCGATGGCAACCGTCATGAATGGCGGCGAACGCATCAAGCCGACCTTCCTGCTCGCGGACGGCGCGGACGCCGAAAAGGCGGAACACCCCATGAAGCCCGGGACCAGCGCGCTCATGCGCGATCTGATGCGGCTCGTGGTGCAGCGCGGGACCGGCCGCAGGGCGGCGGTCGAGGGCCTCGACATTGGCGGCAAGACCGGAACCGCGATCAAGGTTAAGGACGGCCACTACAGCCACGAGGATTTCGTCAACAGCTTCGTGGTGGCGCTGCCCGCGTCCGATCCGCGTTATCTGGTGCTGGTGACACTCGACGAGCCCAAGCCCGAGACCCCCGGCAAAATGGGCGACGCCGCCTATAACGCCGCCCCCACGGCGGGCGCGATTATCAAGCGTATTGCACCGATGTTGGATATCCTGCCAGCTCCCCGGTTTGACGAGACGGCCACAACCCCCTATGAACAGGCGGGTTCCCATGCCCCTGAGCGCGCCGTCCTCCGGAAGAGTCCAAATGAAATTAGCGGATCTGATCCAGGATATCCCGCATATCGAGAGCGGGAGCCAGCCCCTAGCCCAGGATATTACTGGACTTACGGAAGACAGCCGGCGCGTTGAGCCGGGCATGCTGTTTGCCGCGCTGCCCGGCACCAAGGCGGACGGCATGGCGTATGCCGCGAGCGCGGTCGAGCGTGGCGCCGTTGCGATCCTCGCGAGTGCCGATGCGGATGCGGGCAGCCTTTCCGTTCCAGTTTTAAGGGCCGGCGAGCCAAGGCGCGCGCTGGCACTCCTTGCCGCCCGTTTTTACGGAGCACAACCCCAGACGGTGGCAGCCGTTACCGGGACCAACGGCAAAACCTCCGTTACGGCCTTCCTGCGCCAAATCTGGGCGGCGTCCGGCTTCGAGGCCGCAAGCCTCGGCACGGTCGGCATCCTCACCTCCAAGGGCGAAATCCCGCTCGCGCACACGACCCCAGATCCGGTCACGCTGCATAAGCATCTGGCAGCGCTGGCGGCTCAAGGCGTCACCCACCTGGCGCTCGAAGCCTCAAGCCACGGCCTCGACCAGCACCGGCTCGACGGCGTGCGCATCGCGGCGGGCGCCTTCACCAATGTCACGCGCGACCATCTCGACTATCACCCCACCTTCGAGCACTACCTGAATGCCAAGCTCCGGCTGTTCCGCGAGCTGATGGCGCCGGGCGCGCCCGCCGTGATCGATGCGGACAGCCCCGGCGCGGACGCCGTAACCGAAGCCGCGCGCGCCGCCAAGCTCGACGTTTTGACCGTCGGGCACGGCGGAGACGGCATCGTGCTTGAGGGAATTGAGCGCCAAGGTTTCAAGCAGCGCCTTTTTCTAACTTGCGATGGCCACGCCTATAGCGTGGATTTGCCGCTCGCGGGCGCGTTCCAGGTTTCGAACGCGCTGGTCGCGGCGGGACTGGCACTTGGGCTTGGCGCCCGCGTGGATGAGGTCTTTGCCGCGCTTTCCAAGCTGGAGGGTGCAAAGGGCCGCCTCGAATATATCGGCGAGACGGCCGGAGGCGCGCCGGTTTTTGTGGATTACGCGCATACGCCGGACGCACTGGTGAAGGCGCTTGAGGCGCTCAGGCCCTATGTGACCGGGCGGCTGCATGTGGTGTTCGGCTGCGGCGGCGACCGCGACAAGGGCAAGCGGCCCGAAATGGGCTGGGCCGCCACTTCTTACGCCGACGCCGTCTACGTCACCGACGACAACCCCAGGAGCGAGGACCCGGCCACGATCCGAGGCGAAATTCTGGCCCGCGCGCCGGGCGCCGCCGAGATCGCCAGCCGCGCGGAAGCGATCGCCGCCGCCGTGGCCGCATTAAAACAAGGGGATGTTTTGCTCGTGGCCGGAAAAGGCCATGAAGCGGGACAGATTGTGGGCAAGGAAGTAATCCCGTTTTCCGATCATGAGGCCGTGGCCGCAGCACTCGCGGCGGTACGGAATGCCGCCAATGGCTGAACCGCTTTGGGCTTTCGAGGAAATCGCAGCCGCCACTGGCGCGGCGCTCCCGGCGGGCGGTGCCGCGACCGGCGTCTCCATCGACAGCCGCACGCTTGAGGCTGGAGATCTCTTCGTCGCGATAAGAGGAGAGCACGCGGACGGCCACAAATTCGTCGAGGCCGCCTTCGAGCGGGGCGCCTCCGCCGCAATCGTCGAGGCCGGTTACAGGGGAATCGCCCCTCACCCTGTCCCTCTCCCCATGGGAGAGGGGACGCCCTCACAAACGGCACCGCGGGACTCCCTCTCCCATGGGGAGAGGGCTGGGGTGAGGGGCGATTCCTTCGTCTTGGGGCACGATCCTTCCCCGGCCCGCCCGCTGTTCCGCGTGCCGGACACGCTCGAAGCGCTGAATGCGCTGGGCCGGGCCGCGCGCATCCGGCCGGAGGCACGGATCGCGGCCGTAACCGGCAGCGCCGGCAAGACCGGCACCAAGGAAATGCTGCGCGTCATGCTGGGGAGGAGCGGCCGCACGCACGCCTCCGAAAAATCCTACAACAATCTCTGGGGCGTGCCGCTATCGCTCGCGCGCATGCCGGAGGACACGCGCTTCGGCGTTTTCGAGATCGGCATGAACCACGCGGGCGAGATCGCGCCGCTGACGCGCCTCGTGCGCCCGCACATCGCCATCGTCACCTGCGTGGCCCCCGTCCACATCGAGTTCTTCGACTCGACCACGGCTATCGCCGATGCGAAGGCCGAAATCTTCGAAGGCTTGGAGCAAGGCGGAGCCGCTATCCTGCCCTTGGGCAATGAGCACTTCGAGAGGCTCGCGGCGCATGCCCGCCGTCATGGCGCCACGTTGGTCCCGTTCGGCGAGGCGGCGGAGGGCGGCGCGCACCTGTTGCACCTTGAGCCGGGCGATGCCGGCTCCAAGGTAACGGCAAACATCCTTGGCTCGAAACTTGCGTTCACGCTGGGCGTGCCGGGGCGGCACTTGGCATTGAACGCCATCGCAGCTCTTGCCGCAGTCGAACTCATGGGCGGGGACCTTGAGGCCGCGGCGGCGGCGCTGGCCTCGTTCGAGGCGCCGGAGGGCCGGGGGGCGCGCGCGCGGTTCGAAACGCCGGAGGGAACGGTTTTGATTATCGACGAGACCTATAACGCCAACCCTGCGTCGATGGCGGCGGCGCTGGGCGTGCTGGGCAGCATCCCGAGGACGCAATATAGGCGCCGTGTCGCGGTGCTGGGCGACATGTTGGAGCTTGGCAACGCCGGCCCGCAATATCACGAGGGGCTAAAAAGCGCCATTGACTCCAATGACATCGATCTCGTTTTCTGCGCCGGCCCCTTGATGGCGCGGCTTTACGCGGCGCTGCCGGGAGAGAAGCGTGGCGGCTTGGCGAACTCCTCGCGGGAGCTTCTGCCCGCCGTTCTCGAAGCGGTGCGCGGCGGGGATGCGGTCACGGTCAAGGGATCGCTTGGCAGCCGCATGGGGCCACTGGCGGAGGCGCTTCGGGTGAACCTTGCGAGGCCTCAGGCAGACAAAGAAGCCGGGACAAGAGCTTAGAGGGACAAGCTAGCGGATGTTGTATTTGCTGGGGGTTTTCAGCGGGCAGGCGCAGGTCTTCAACCTGTTCCGCTATATCACCTTCCGCACCGGCGGTGCGATGGTGACGGCCATGCTCGTGGTTTTCGTGCTCGGGCCGTGGCTCATCGATGCGCTCCGCCTGCGGCAGGGCAAGGGACAGCCCATCCGCGAGGACGGCCCCCAGTCGCACCTTTTGACCAAGAAGGGCACGCCGACCATGGGCGGGCTCATGATCCTGCTCGGGCTTGGCATCGCCACAGTTCTTTGGGCTAATCCATACAATCCCTACGTGTGGATCGTGCTCGCGGTAACGCTCTCCTACGGGCTCATCGGCTTCTACGACGACTATCTGAAGGTCACCAAGCGCACCACCTCCGGCTTCTCCGGCAAGATCAGGCTCTTTCTGGAGCTGTTGATCGCGGGGCTTGCCGCCTACGCCATGTCGGTAGCCGGCGGAAAGCAGTTCGGAACCGCGCTGACCTTGCCCTTCTTCAAGGAATTGGTCATCGACCTCGGGCCGGTGCTGTTCGTCTGCCTTGGGATATTTGTGATCGCGGGCGCGGGCAACGCCGTCAACCTCACCGACGGCCTGGACGGCCTCGCCATCGTGCCCGTGATGATCGCGGCCTCGGCTTTCGGCATCATCGCCTATCTGGTCGGCAACCGCGTGTTCGCCGAATATCTGCAAATCCATCACGTCGCTGGCACTGGCGAACTGGCGGTCGTATGCGGGGCGCTGCTTGGCGCGGGGCTTGGCTTCCTCTGGTTCAATGCGCCGCCGGCCATGATCTTCATGGGCGACACGGGGTCGCTGGCGCTCGGCGGCGCGCTCGGCACGATCGCGGTTGCGGTCAAGCATGAAATCGTGCTGGGCATCATCGGCGGCCTGTTCGTGCTGGAAACCGTCTCGGTCATCGTGCAAGTGCTGTCGTTCAAGCTGACAGGCAAGCGCGTGTTCCGGATGGCGCCGCTGCATCACCATTTCGAACAAAAAGGCTGGGCGGAGGCCACGGTGGTCGTGCGCTTCTGGATCATCGCCGTGATCCTCGCCCTGTTCGGCCTGACAACGCTCAAGCTGAGGTAGCATGATCGAAGCCCGCTCGTTTGCTGGAAAATCCGCCGCCGTATTCGGCATGGGGATGTCTGGGATCGCGGCGGCCAAGTCGCTNNACCCATCCCGAGCCGCATTGGACGGTGGAGGCAGCCCGCGTCCACGGCGTGGAGGTTATCGGCGACACCGAGATTTTCATCCGCGAGCGCAAGGCCTCCGGCACGGCCGCGAAGGTGATCGCCATCACCGGAACCAACGGCAAATCCACCACAACGGCGCTCACGCATCACATTCTTTCTTCCATCGGCCTCGACGCGGTGCTGGGCGGCAATATCGGCAAGGCGGTGCTCGATCTGCCGCCTTTCGCGGATGGCCGGTATTACGTGATCGAGTTCTCAAGCTTCCAGCTCGACCTGACGCCAAGCCTCGACGCGGACGCCGCGATCCTGCTCAACGTCACGCCGGACCATATCGACCGGCACGGCAGCCTGGAAAGCTACGCCGCCGTGAAGGAGACGATCTTCAAGCGGGCGCGCGCGGCGGTGATCGGCGCCGACGACGGCTTTTGCAACGCCATCGCGGAGCGGGCCATTGCACAGGGCGTGCAGACCTTCCGCATTTCGGCGAACCACCCTGTCAGCAACGGGATATACGCCGAAGGCACCGAACTGTTCGAGGTCGAGGACGGCGCCATCCGGAACCGCGCCAGCCTCAAGGGCATCGGCTCATTGCGCGGCGCCCATAACGCACAGAACGCCAGCGCGGCTCTTGCCGCCTGCCGCAGCCTTGGCCTGCCGTGGGACAAGCTCGCCGGCGCGCTCGCCAGCTTCCCTGGCCTCGCCCACCGCATGGAGGAAGTGCGCCGCATCGGGCATGTGCTGTTCGTCAACGACTCCAAGGCCACCAACGCGGATGCGGCCGAGCGGGCGCTGCTCAGCTTCTCCAACATCTATTGGATCGCGGGCGGCAAGGCGAAGGAAGGCGGCATTACGAGCCTCGCGCCCTATTTCCCCAAGATCAAGAAGGCCTACCTGATCGGCCACTCGGCAGAGGATTTTGCCGCCACCCTGGGCCAAGCTGTGCCTTACGCGCTCACCAAGACGCTCGACCGCGCCGTCGCGGAAGCGGCCGCCGATGCCGCCGCCGATGGAACGGGCGAGGCAGTGGTGCTGTTATCGCCAGCATGCGCTTCCTACGATCAATTCCCCAATTTCGAGGTGCGGGGCACCGCTTTCCGTGCGCTCGCCGAGGCGCTGCCGGACGGTCCCGCCAAGGACCGCGCCGGATGAAGTTTTCGCGCGCGGAACGCGCTCACGTCGCCGACTGGTGGCTCTCCATAGACCGCACGCTCCTGGTGCTGATCCTGACGCTCGCGGTTGCCGGGCTCGCGGCCTCCCTCATCGCAAGCCCAACGGTCGGCATTCATCTCAAGGGCGACCCCTTCTATTTCGTGAAGCGCCAGGCGGCGGGCATGGTCTTTGCGCTGGCCTTGGTGTTTGCCGTCTCGCTGCTCAATCCGCCGCTGATAAAGCGGCTGGCGCTTCTGCTATTCGCGGGTGGCGTTATTCTGATGATCGGCGCACTCGCGCAGGGTGCCGAGCGCAACGGCGCCACGCGCTGGCTGATCCTGGCGGGCGCCGTCATTCAGCCTTCGGAGTTCGTGAAGCCCGGCTTCATCGTGCTCACGGCCTGGCTTTTCTCCGAAAGCGTCAAGCGCCCGGACATGCCGGCACTTGAGCTGTCGCTACTGATGCTTGCAGTCTTCTTGTCCCTGCTCGTCCTTCAACCGGATATGGGGCAGGCAATCATCGCGGCCAGCGTGTGGTGCGGCATGTTGTTCCTGGCCGGCTACTCGCTCAGGCTGCTTCCGGTCTTTCTCCTGCTGGGCGCCGGCGGGCTCACCGCGGCCTATTTCACCATGCCGCATTTCATGAGCCGTCTGAACCGTTTCATGCAAGGTGCGGGCGATACCATGCAAACGTCTGTAGCGGTCAATGCGTTCCGCGAGGCGGGCTGGCTCGGGCATGGGCTGGGCGAGGGCTTCACCAAATCGAGGCTTCCCGATGCCCATAACGATTTCGTCTTCGCGGCGATTGCGGAGGAAACCGGCATTGCCGCTTGCCTTTTCCTCATTCTGATTTATGCCTTGATCGTGTGGAGAGTATTCAGGCGCGCCTTTCGCGAAGAGGACGCATTTGTGCGCCTCGCGGCAGCGGGCCTCGTGATGATCTTCGGATTGCAGGCTCTGATTAACATGGCGGTTAATTTGAATTTACTTCCGGCAAAAGGCGTGACGCTACCCCTTATATCCTACGGGCGCTCGTCGTTGATCGCCTCCGCCATTACGCTCGGCATGATCGCCGGCCTGACGAGGCGCCCAGGCGTGCGGCTCGCTTCGCATACCATGCAGGGCTTGAGCGGACTTTCGATCGGCTCGGGCAGGGGGGGTCCGCTATGAACCGCGGTTCGGTCATGCTGTCCGCCGGCGGAACGGGCGGCCATCTTTTTCCCGCGCAGGCGCTCTGCGAGGAGCTGACAAAGCGCGGCTGGGCGGTGGATCTCATCACCGACACGCGCGGCAATGTCTTCGGCTCCGAGTTTCAGGCCCGCAATATCTATAAAGTGCCGGCCGCGACCTTCAAGGGCCGCTCGCCCATCGAGGCGATGGGCACGCTAGGCACGCTCGGCAGCGGCTTCCAGGCCTCCTACCGGATCATGAGCGAGGCGATGCCCGCCGCGATCGTCGGCTTTGGCGGCTATCCGACGCTTGCCCCTTTGCTCGCGGCAATCGGCAAGGGCATTCCTTCGGCGATCCACGAGCAGAACTCGGTGATGGGGCAGGCGAACCGCTTCCTGGCGCCCATGGTCAAGGCCATCGCGTGCTCTTTCGAGAATACCAACTATCTCGAAGGCAAGCTTCTGCCCAAGGCGCGGATCACCGGCACGCCGCTCAGGGCCTCGGTTCTTGCCCTGCGGGATATTCCTCTCCGTGAGCCAAGTACCGTGGATCAGCTCAATCTCCTGGTCTTCGGCGGCAGCCAGGGCGCGAAATACTTCTCCGACATCGTGCCGCAGGCCCTGCAAATGCTGCCGGGCGGTATGCGCGACCGGCTGTTCGTGATGCAGCAATGCCGCGAGGAGGACATCGACCGCGTTTTCGACGCCTACGAATCGGCGGGCGTGGCGGCGGAGCTGGCGACCTTCTTCGAGGATCTGCCCAGCAGGATGTCGAACGCACATCTGGTCGTATCCCGGAGCGGCGCCACGACGGTTGCCGAGCTTTGCGCGCTGGGCCGGCCCGCCATTCTGGTGCCGCTGCCGCATGCGAAGGACAACGACCAGCTTGAGAACGCGAGGCGGCTTGAGGCTGTGGGCGGGGGCTGGTGTATGCAGCAGGAAACACTGACGGCGGAAACGCTTGCGGTTCAAGTGCGCAAGCTGTTCGAGGACGCGAGCGGGCTTGTAAGCGCCGCGGAGAAGGCGCATACGCTTGCAAATTACCGTGCGGTTGAGAACTTGGCGGAACTTGTCGAGGAGTTAGCGGATAATCGTGTTCCGGCCACACGCGAGGCGGTAACCGCCTAAGGGTACGCTATTATTTAGAATGGGCCGGCTGCACAGGGGCGCAGGTGGCCCCGGGGGACGAGAGGACCGAGGCCATGACAAATCCGCTTTCCGGCGGCCGGGTTCATATTATCGGCATTGGCGGCATCGGCATGAGTGCCTATGCGGAAATCATGGCTGCCCGCGGCTATCCCGTGCAGGGAAGCGACCAGAAGGACAGCGCGAATTTGCGCCGGCTGGCGGCCAAGGGCATCAAGGTCTTCGCGTCGCACGATGCGGCCAATCTTGAGGGCGCCGAGGCGGTCGTGATCTCCACCGCCGTGAAAGAAGGCAATCCCGAGCTTAAGGCGGCGCGCGAGAAGGGGCTTCCGGTTTTTAACCGCGCGGAGACGCTTGCCGCCCTGATGCAGGGATACCGCACCATTTCCATCGCCGGCTCGCACGGCAAGACGACCACCACCGCCATGACCGGCTGGATGCTGGAGCAGGCGGGCCTCGACCCGACGGTTCTGGTTGGCGGCGTGGTTGGCGCCTGGGGCTCGAACACGCGCATCGGCAACAGCCGCTGGATGGTGGTCGAGGCCGACGAGTCCGATGGCACCTTCGTCAAGCTGCCGACCGAAATCGGCGTTGTGACCAATATCGACCCGGAACACCTCGACCATTACGGGACGGAAGCCGCGCTGCACGAGGCGTTCCGGACTTTCCTGCGGCAGATCCCGGAAAATGGCCTAGCGGTGCCGGGCGTCGATCACCCCGTGGTCCGCAAGCTGCTCGGCCAATTGGCCGACGAGGGGACGCTGCCGCCGATGGCTTCGTTCGGGCGCGGGCGCGATGCCAACGTCAAGGCCAGCTCAATTGCCACGAATGGCGGCACGGTCGCGTTCGATGCGAGCTTCGCCGACATGGCGGGCCATCCGCTCACGCGCAAGCGCGGCGTCAAGCTGCGCATGCCGGGCGTGCACAATGTGTTGAATGCCTGCGCCGCCGCCACGGTTGGCGTACATATCGGGCTTACCCCCGCCCAGATTTTCGACGGGCTTGCCACATTCCAGGGGGTGGACCGCCGCTTCACCCGCACGGGCGAATGGAACGGTGTCGCGATTTACGACGATTACGCGCATCACCCGGCCGAGATCGAGGCGGCGCTGAAGGCGGCACGCGGTGCCGCCAAGGGCCAGCTGATCGCGGTCATGCAGCCGCACCGCTACTCGCGGCTGAAATCGCTGTTCGACGGCTTCTGCCGCTGCTTCGGCGATGCCGACACCGTGCTGATCGCGCCGGTTTATGAGGCGGGCGAGACGCCCAACGGCTTCGACCGGGACAAGCTCATCGAAGGTATCCGCGATACCGGGCACGAGCGCGTCCTTCCGGTGGAGAACGAGGAAACGCTCACCCACACGGTGGCCGCGCTGGCGAAGCCCGGCGACTTGGTGATCGGGCTCGGCGCCGGCACCATCACCGAATGGGCGCATGCGCTTCCTTCGCGGCTCAACGTCTATTCCAGTTTCGTGGGCGCCGCAGAGTAGGGGCTGCGAGATTGCTGCGCCAGGCTATCGGAAAAAGACCCGCTCACTCTGTCTTTCTCCCCAAGGGGCGAGAGGCCCCCAGAATTCACGCTGCGGTTAGTTCTAGCGTCCCTTCTCGCCTCGGGGAGAAGGACAGGATGAGGGGAGACTTCGCAACACGCTCCCCGATAGGGTGTGCTTCATGTTCCCCGATTTAACACCGGACCTTAGGGCTGCCGCGCCGGAGCTTCGCGGCAGGCTGCTGCCGAATGTCCTGCTCAGCGAGTTGACATGGCTCAGGGCCGGAGGGCCGGCGCAGATCCTGTTCACGCCGGCGGACGAGGACGACCTCGCCTATTTCCTCTCGCGCTGCCCGGCAGAGATCCCGGTGATGGCGATCGGCGTTGGCTCGAACCTGCTGGTGCGCGACGGCGGCGTGCCGGGCGTGGTAATCCGGCTCGCGCGCGGCTTCAACGAAATCGCGCCGCTTGGCGGCACGCGCATCCGCGCGGGTGCCGCGGTTCCGGATCCGCGGCTGGCGCAGGCCGCGGCCGCGGCTGGAATCGCGGGGCTCGCCTTCTACCGTGGCATCCCCGGCACGCTTGGCGGGGCGCTGCGGATGAACGCCGGCGCGCATGGCGGCGAGACGAAGGATTTCCTGATCGAAGCCCGCGCCGTGGACCGCTCCGGCAAGCTTCACGTGCTCGACAATGCCGGCATGGGTTTCACATACCGCCATTGCGGCCTGCCGCTGGACTACATCTTCACGCAGGCGACGTTCGAAGGCACGCCCGGCGAGCGCGCGGAGATCGAGGCGGCCATGCGGCAGGTGGCCGAGTACCGGGAGGCCAACCAGCCCGTCAAGAGCCGCACTGGCGGATCGACCTTCAAGAACCCGCCGGGCCATAGCGCCTGGAAGCTGATCGACGCGGCAGGCTGCCGGGGCTTGCGCGTGGGCGGCGCGCATATGTCGGAAATGCACTGCAATTTTCTCATCAATGACGGCAACGCGACCGCCGCCGGGATCGAGGAGCTTGGCGAGCTTGTGCGCGAGCGCGTGCTGGCCCATTGCGGGATCGCGCTGGAGTGGGAGATCAAGCGCATTGGCATCCCAGCGGGGGAAGGGTAGCCTGGTGCCGGCTGGCGATGGGGCAGGTTAGGCCGGGAGCGGACCAAGCGACCTCAAAAAAAATCTACATCCGCACGCCCGCTTACAGATCCCTTTTGCGGGCACCATGGATTGAACTTCAGACGGTGAAGAGCACCCATTGGCGTTTCCGGTCGGGGCGGCCCCTATCACCTTTTAAGATCGCATTCGACTCTGACCTCGCCCTTGTTTTCAATCCATCCGGATCCATCGGAACCGTCGTCGCTGCCAATCCTCGGAAATACGCAGGCATTACATGAGTAGTTATAAGTTTCTACGGTTTTCGGCGCGGCGGCCCGCCGGGCGCCAGCGGGGTTATTCCCATTATGCTCTGCAGCAGTTGTTCCGGCGTCTCTCTGGTGCTTTCGTCGTAAACTTGGGCGGCCGCATTTTGAACGGTGCCGGTGTGAGAGCGACACCAACTTAATACGGAAAGAATTAGCTTTTCCTGTTGCCACATCTCGGGAAAATGGGATTTATAGAGAGAATCGCGCTGGTAAAATTGTTTAAGTATCAATTCGCCGAATTGCACAAATATCTCATTATATACGGCCCGTGCTTTATTTGTATCCATTTCATTTTTGTATTGTTTTTCTGTTTTGTTCGCTACTTTTACCAAGTACGAGCATTTTGTGCTGCTGTCTACCGTTTGCGCCCGGTTTTCACTGTACTGATACGCAGCAAACAGGTAGATCAAGGCTGCACATGAAGCGAATGCGAATCTGAGACGCATAGTTTTGCGCGGCGGGGAAGGCGGGCTGGCTTGGCTAGCAGCCGCCCTTTTATTGGCGGTTTTCGCCAGCCATACGCCCAGGAAGGGCCCTAAAATGGCACCCCAAAGAGCTAGCCCGCCGCTTATTTCCAAGTCAGCTATCTGATGGCCTAGCTGTTCGTTCAATATCATTTGCGTAACGACCGTCAGCATTATGCCGACGACGCAGCCCAACAGCCCGAGCACAACTAGAATAATCCACGAGGCCCCGCCGTTCCGTATAGCTCTATAAGTTAGCACGCCCGCGACCGAAGCCACGATGCCCGCCCAGAGAACCCGGCCCACGCTCAGGCCAATCAGGCTCAACCAGAAATCCGCTCCCATATCATACAATGTCACTTTTTTGCCCCCATATGCTTTATGTAACCTTTTGAAATTATCGCCAAATATGCGAAAGCACAACTGTAGCTACAGCGCGCTGAAACCGTTCAAGCGGATGGAATGGGGGTTCTAATCCGCTGCCGGGGGGGGGAGCCGGTTGCGCGGCTGCTTCGAGGCGCGGGCTTGACCTTTGTGGCCGGTCCTCCTCAATATTGGCCCCTTGAGGATCCGAAAACGGTCGTGTGCATAGCGGGCAACGAAGCAAACGCGCATGTCTCACGACCCAAGGCAGCCTTGCGATGGCGATAGCGGGGCTCTGAAAGCGGTACAACTTTAGAGGGATAAAACGCAACTCAAGTAGCGCAAAGTGCAACCCAAAGGCGACAGGTTATGGTTACCACAGGTATAGTTAACACGCTGGCAGTCCGGCGGATTTCACACAAAAACACGCTGATTTTTTGTGATTTCACCTACAAATCCAGGTTTCAAAATATCCGTTAATATTAGAATCTTGCGCGTGTTAACCACAAAGCACACCCTGTGGTTGTAATTGGCACATTCTTCTACTCATTAGGTTTCAAGTCTCTCTTAACGCTAGTTCGAAATTGCCGTGCCACACTGTTTACCGCTTCGTAAACCGCAATTGCCGTCAATTTGACCGGCTCCGCACCACAAGACCGCCACGGCCGGCGCTCCAAATTGTATACAGATAGAACTATACCAGCCATCTCCCGCGCCATTTGCGCAACGGCGCAAACTCGGATAGCTAGCCGTAATAGCGCCGCTTTGGCATCCTCTACACTCGATTGGGCATCCACAAAGGCGATCGGGAAAATGGCGAACAAATACAACCACGTTGCGGTGCTGATGGGCGGCTGGTCGTCCGAGCGCGAAGTCTCGCTGAAATCGGGCGCGGCCTGCGCGGGCGCCCTCGAACAGGCCGGCTACCGGGTCACCAAGGTCGATGTGGACCGCGACATCGCCGCCCGTCTCGCGGAGCTTAAGCCCGAAGTCTGCTTCAACGCGCTGCACGGCAAGGGCGGCGAGGACGGCTGCCTCCAGGGCATTCTCGAAACCCTGCGCATCCCCTACACGCATTCGGGCGTGCTGGCCTCGGCGCTGGCCATGGACAAGGAGCGCGCCAAAACCGCGTTCAGGGCGGCGGGCGTTCCGGTGGCGGAAGGCATCGTCGCGTCCCCAGCCGAGGCCGCGAGCGTGCACTTGATGCCGCCGCCTTATGTCGTCAAGCCCGTCACCGAGGGATCGAGCGTCGGCGTCTTCATCGTGCGCGAGGATCACGCCCATCCGCCGCAGGAATTGAACCGCCCGGATTGGGCCTTCGGTAACGTTCTCGTGGAACGCTACGTTGGCGGGCGCGAGCTGACTTGCGCGGTTCTCGGTGACAAAGCGTTAGGGATTATCGAGATCCTGCCCGCCGAGGGCCTCGGCTTTTACGATTACGAAGCCAAATATGCAAAAGGCGGTTCGCGCCACGTTCTTCCCGCACAAATTTCACCGGATATTTACGCTTTTATCCAGAAACTAGCCGTGGACGCACATAAGGCGTTGGGTTGCCGTGGCGTAAGCCGGGCCGATTTCAGGCTCGACGACCGCCCGGAGGGAACTGGTGAACTCGTTTGCCTGGAGGTGAATACCCAGCCAGGCATGACGGCGACTTCTCTCGTTCCCGAGCTGGCAGCCCATGCTGGAATGGCGTTCAGTGAGCTTGTGCGTTGGATTGTGGAGGATGCGTCTTGCGATCGTTAGGCGGAGAACGCTTCTGCTACGGTGATTTGAGCGATCCCAGCGGCCAATCCTTCGGGCTGAATGCAGCTTCCGGCTCCTGGCTTACTCACGCCAGCACTTACGCCGACAAGGCGGCGAGTGCCGGTTTTGTCGCCAGCATGATCTTCCTGGCGGTCACGGCGATCTACGCCTTTTCCCTCTCCGATTCCGCAAAGCCCTTCGTGGCCGAGGTCTCCGCCCTTGTGGACGATGCCGCCTTCGATGCCGGCTTCAAGTTCAACGCAAACGAATTCGCGCTTTCCGGCACCCAAAACACGCCGGATGCGGATCTCCTGAACGCGCTCAAGCTGCCCTATAATGGCTCGTCCTTGTTCTACGATACCGGGGATGCACGGCGCCGGCTGCTGGGCATCGGCTGGATCGAATCGGCCGAGGTTCGCCGTGTCCTGCCTTCGCGCCTTGAGGTGGCGGTCACCGAGCGCACGCCGTTTGCACGCTGGGAGGACGCGCGGCACAAGGTGCAGATCGTCGACCGCGAGGGGCATATATTGGGTCCGGACAATGCGGCCCGCTTTGCCGCGCTGCCGCTGTTCGCGGGCGAAGGGGCTGCCAAGGAAGCCGCGGCGTTCGTGAGCGCGATCGAGGAGCACGAGGCTCTGAAGCACCGGGTGCAGCGCGTAGAATACGTCACGGAGCGCTTCTGGACGGTCAAACTCGACACAGGCCCAGAGCTAAAACTTCCGCGCAAGGTGTCCCCCTTAGTCTTGGAGCGCCTCGATTCGCTTCTTGCCAATCCCAAGATTGCCGGATTGGGCCTGGAGACTATCGATTTGCGTTTGTCGAACCGCACGATTTTGCAATTGCTGGACCCCACCGTGGCTAACCGCGACAAGGCGATCGCGATGCTGAACCCGGCGAGCCTGCAGGCCATGCCCCCGCCGAGAAAGGGCAAGGCCTTATGACGGCGGCTGCCTGCGCAGCGAACGAGGGAATCTCCCCTCACCCTGTCCNNGGATATGGATGGGAGAGGGAACGCTAGAAATCCCGCCGCGGATAGTTCAGGGGTCCCTTCTCCATCCGCATCCGCTAGCGGATGCGGACACGCCAAGATGCGAACTCGCCAAGGCAAGTTCGCGGGGAGAAGGACAGGATGTGGGGAGATTCCCTCTGTTCAAGGCACCGCCGGCCGCTATGCTGGTGCGCATGTGCGGGGACAGCTCCGCAGGACGGAGCACAACAAGGGACACAGCCTTATGACGGCGGCGCGGCGGCATGCCTCGCGCGGTCCGTCGCGGCTCTGGCCGTTCAANNCCGCGCAACGTGAAGGTGCTGGGCAGCGCCATCGTCCGCTCCTCCGGCTTCTCAGGTGGCCGCATCGTTAACATCGCGGCGGCGGAAACGAGCATCAGGCGGGCCGTGGCGCAAGCCGAGGCGGAGGCGAGCCTCACTGCGGGCGATGTTGTCGTAACCGGACAATTCGATGGACTATTCGCCCAGGTTTTCGAGGCGAAGCCAGGGGCCGGCGAAGACGCCCTCTCGAACGAGGATGCTGCCATTATCTGGGCGGCGGCCGAGGAGGAATGCCGCAACGTGCAGCGCAAGCTCCTGCACATGTTCACATTTTCCGCGCGCGAGCCAGTGACGCCGTTCACCGCGGCACCGGAGGCGGTGGAGGACGAGGTTGACGTTTCCGCCGTCTCGATGCCGCTCAAGGGCGCGAAACAGGTCACGGCCTGCTTTGCGAAGAGCATGCTTAACGTGCGTGCGCTGATCGCGGGGCCGCTTGCCGCGGCGCTTGCCGCAACCGACACGCTCGAAAGGCTGGCGGGCGCGCTGGTGATCGACCTGGGCGCTCACTCGACTGGCTACGCCTTGTTTTTCAAGGGCGTGCCGGTGTTCATGGACTGCATCGGCATGGGCGGCGATCACATCACTGCGGAAATCGCCAGGGTTTTCTCCTTGCGCAAATTCGACGCCGAGCGCCTAAAAATCCGCTATGGCAGCATTTTCGACGGCCTTGCGGCCGATGTCGATTTGCCAGTCCAAAACGGCGAAACAGGCGACGCTATCTCCAAATTCTCTCTCAATCACCTTATCAGATCGAACGCTTCCTTAATTTTTACGGCCATTAATGAACGGTTAAATGGTGCTGGATATTCTATACCTTCGGGGGGCGCCGTACTGACAGGCGGAGGAAGCTTGCTCCCTGGGATGCGTGAATTCGCGTCTCAACTGCTCTCCTCGGATGTCAGGGTTGCCGTGCCCGTTGCGTTAAACGGACTGAGTGCAGGCAATCCTCTGGCCGCGCTAGTTGGAGGATGTCTGTATGCAAGCCGGCATCAGTCCCAGGGCGAAATGACGAACGCGCCCGGAATCGTGTCCCAAGATAGTAGCTACGCGTCTCGAATCAGCCAATGGCTTAGGGCAAGCTTTTAGTTAGAGGCGTACCCCGAAAAATTGGCGCCAGGCATAGGCGGGCGATGAAGCCCGAATAGGAAGCTCACGAGGCCTGACATGGGAATTAACCTGCAACTACCAGGCTTGACTGAGTTGCGGCCGCGGATCACCGTCGTTGGCGTTGGCGGCGCTGGCGGCAACGCCGTGAACAACATGATCGAAAGCGGCCTTGAAGGCGTCGAGTTCATCGTCGCCAACACCGATGCGCAGGCCCTTGCCGCATCGAGCGCCGGCTGCGTCATCCAGATGGGCGTCGGCATCACCGAAGGCCTGGGTGCCGGCTCCAAGCCCGAGATCGGCGCCGCGGCAGCCGAGGAAACCATCGAGGAGATCCGCTCCCATCTCGAAGGCGTGCATCTCCTGTTCATCACTGCCGGCATGGGCGGCGGTACCGGCACGGGCGCCGCACCTGTCATCGCGCGCTGCGCCAGAGAGCTTGGCGTGCTGACCGTCGCGGTGGTGACGAAGCCGTTCGAATTCGAAGGCCAGCGCCGCATGCGCTCCGCCGAGGCCGGCATCGCGAACCTCGCCAAGAACGTGGACACGCTCATCATTATTCCGAACCAGAACCTTTTCCTGGTCGCAAGCGAGAAAACCACCTTCGCAGACGCCTTCCTGCGCGCCGACGACGTGCTGCGCTCGGGCGTTGCCTGCATCACCGACCNNGACTTCGCCGACGTGCGCGCCGTCATGCAGAACATGGGCACCGCGCTCATGGGCACGGGCGAGGCCGAAGGCGACAAGCGCGCGCTTCAGGCAGCCGAGGCCGCGATCACCAATCCGCTGCTTGGCGAAGTCACCATGCGCGGCGCCAGGGGGCTTCTCGTCAGCATCACCGGCAGCTACGACATGACGCTCTACGAGGTCGAGGAGGCCGCATCGCGCATCCGCCGCGAGGTCGATCCAGACGAGAACCCCGACGTGAATATCATCGTGGGCGCGACGTTCGATGCGTCGCTGCAACGCCGGATTCGAGTTTCGGTTGTCGCAACCGGCATCAAGCCAGGCGCCGACTACATCCAAGCCGTACCCAACGCCCACGCCCAGGACAAGCGCGGCCTGGGCGAGCGGCTCTATGGGGCCGATGCAGGACGTGGCGGACAAGTGCCGCCCGGAACTGCGGCCGGCCGCAACGATGGTCGGCGCATGCAGCTCGATTCCAAGGGCAAGGGCGGCTTCGGTTCCTCGCCCGAATCTTCTTCCGGCTTCGAGCCCATGGCGCCGTCAAGGACCGCCAGGCCGCCGAAGCGTCCACTCACCTTTTCCGATTTTCCCGAGTCGCATCAAGGCGGTGCGGATGCCCAGGGCCAGCCGAATCGTGCTCCCTCCAAGCCCAGGGGCTTTTTCGACTGGATGGCCGGAAGGAACAAGAATTCCCAGAAGTCCGCCCCAGTGAATTCCGGGCAAAAGACTGTGACTCTGCAGCCACGGCAACCCCACGAAAAACTCCAGATCGAACCTGAGCTTAACGGGCACAAGAACGGGTTTTCGGGCCGTTCCTCCATGCTTGCCGATGGAAGCGGCCTGGACGGCGACAGTACATCGGCGCGCTACGCATCCGGAGAAGTCGCTGATATTCCAGGGTTTTTGCGTGGACGCTCCGCCAAGGACAGCGAAATGCACTGAGAGCCGCTGCTCCTTCCAAGCTATGCTCAGGGCTTGGAAAACGCCTGCGATCCTCGTTTTATTAATGTTCAAAGCCCCACCGTAACAGAGTGTTAGAAAGCGTGATTTGAAGCCGGCCGCCTCGCCCGGCTAGTTTGCCTCCAGCGGATGTCAGTGATCCTGGGTGGTTAACCGGCGTGAAAACCGGGGTTAAGAGTAGCGCGAGCTACCATGCAACAAAGCTCAAGGTTTGCAGGCATTTGTTCGCGCTACAGGGGCACCTCCGGGGGATGGAGGGCGCGTTGGGAATAGGGCGGCGAGGGATATGAGCTTCAAGAGCTTTTCCAATCGGCAGACCACGATCGACAACGAGGTCGTGATGAAGGGGACTGGCGTTCACAGCGGCGCCGAAGTTTCAATGATCCTTCATCCTGCCGAAGCGAACACCGGATACAATTTTTACGTCCAGGGCGGCGGGCAGATCGGCCACGTTTCGGGCGACTTCAGGGCGGTGAGCAACCTCACGCTTTGCACCGTGCTCAGCGCCGCCGATGGAACGTCGGTTGCGACCGTCGAGCATCTCCTGGCAGCGCTGCGCGGCATGGGCATCGATAACGCAGCCATCGAAGTCGACGGCAACGAAGTGCCGGTCATGGACGGCAGCGCCGAGCAATTCGTGGACGCCATTCAGGAGACGGGCCTGCGGGAGCTGGATGAGCCCCGCCGCTATATCAAAGTGCTCCGTCCCATCGAGGTGCGAGACGGCGAGTCGGTTGGCGAGTTCTTCCCCTATAACGGCTTCCGCCTCGACGTCGAGATCGACTTCAAGTCTGAATTCATTGGCCGCCAGCGCCTCGATATCGATATCACCCCCTCCTCCTTCAAGAAAATCTGCCGCGCCCGCACCTTCGGCTTCCTCAAAGATGTGAAACAGCTTTGGGCGGCGGGCCGCGCGCTTGGCTCCTCGCTGGAAAACACCGTGGCCATCGGCGACGACCGTATCCTGAACCCAGAGGGCCTGCGCTATCCGGACGAGTTCGTGCGCCACAAGACGCTCGACGCGGTTGGCGATATGGCCCTTGCCGGTGCTCCGATTCTCGGGCTTTACCGCTCCTACCGTGGCAGCCACCGGCTCAACTCCAAAGTGCTCCACGCGCTTTACGAGGCGAAGGACGCCTGGACCATCGTCGAGATTGCGGAAAAGCCCGCGCACCGCTATGTGGCGCCCCGTGCCGAATTCGGGATTGCGTTCGCGATGCCGAACTTCGCCCCCGAGACCGCGTAGAGTTGCTTCCCCGGAAACGGGATTATCGCCATTGCGAGCTAAAATTTGCGGCAACCGTCGTCTCTGTGAAGGCGCGGATCTGTGCTAATTTCTTGTGCTAGAGGCAGAAATAGATTGCTGCTTTCGCAGGAAAGTCGCTGCAGAAGCATACAGTGGCATGCTCAAACGGCACAGCGGTCAGGGCCGTTTCACGCTGACGGTTAGGCGGTGCCAAGCGTCAAAGACACAACGCTGGGGCGTATCTTTGCCGTTGATGGGCTTTGACCGAAAATCTCCGCATTTGACCATCATGTTGCGGCTTTCTATCGTCAGGCAGATGGCGGAAGGCAGCTGAGTCGCGGGGCGGCTCGCTAGAACGGGCTTCGGAGCAAGGTCACATGAGATTGCGATTTATCGGGCAGCTTTGCGCGGTCCTCACGCTGGCAGCCTTCCTCACTGGCTGCGGTTCCATGGGGTCCATGTTCGGCGGCGATAGCGATGCCAAGCTCGATAACCGGGCGCCGGAGGAGATCTATAGAGAGGCGAACGAACTGCTCGAAAAGGGCAGCAGCGANNGTCCATCCAGGAACGAAGGATGCGGCGCAGGCCCAGGACATCGTCGCAACGGCCTATTTCGACCGCATGTCGACGCCGAGCCGCGACCAGGGCGAGACCAAGAAGGCGATCCAGGAGATGGAGGCGCTGGTCCGCCGCTATCCCGATAGCGAGTATGCTGGGGAGACCAAGCGGCGCATCAAGCTCGCACAAGACACGCTGGCCGCGTCCGAGATGAACGTCGGCCGCTACTGGCAGAAGAAGGGCAACTACCTCGCGGCGGTGAACCGCTTCAAGACCGTGGTTACGGACTATCAGCAGACCGCCCATGTTGAGGAGTCGCTGATGCGGCTGACCGAATGCTATCTGGCGCTTGGCATCGTGACCGAAGCCCAGACCGCAGCCGCGATCCTCGGCAGGAACTATCCCGAGAGCCAGTGGTATAAGGACGCGTACGCGCTGCTTCAGCAGAGCGGCTCGCAGCCAAGAGAGGACTCCGGCTCATGGATGAGCCGCTCCTGGAAGAAAGTTACCAGCGTCGCCGGGTAACGCCGCGGCTCGCTCGTTTGACACAACAATCGTCGCGAGGCGGCTTCGGCCGCCCTGCCGGTTTGGAGCGGAAGCAGTTCAGTTGCCGGCTGCTCCGCTGACTACGCCACCGCTGTGAAACCGTCATGATGGAAATGGGTATAACTTGTGGCTGCCGGCATTTCCGGCAGCCTTGGGCGGCCGCCAAGTAATGTAAGCCGGCCTGCCGGACCAGCGCTACGCCAGTGCGGCAGCATCCTCGGGGGTGGACTGCCGGCTGCTCGTATCGGCGAGCAGGCCGCCTATGACCGGCTGCGATACGCCCGTCGTGCCTGCGAAGGTGGATGGCAGCTCTTTCATCCGGCGCACAGCCAGATAGGCGAAAGCCTGGGCCTCCATGAAGTCCGCACTGAAGCCGGCCTCGTCCGCGGTCACGGTGTTCACGCCGAGTACCCGGCGCAGCCCCTCAAACATATGCGGATTGCGAGTGCCGCCGCCCGTTATGATCCAGATTCTGGGGAGCGCCGGCAGAAGGCGCGCAGCCGCCGCGATCCCCGCCACGGTGAAGGCTGTGAGCGTCGCCGCACCGTCCTCCGGGCTCAGATGGGCAATCATGTCCAAGGTGAATGCGCCGCGGTCGAGCGATTTCGGCGGGCGCTCCTTGAAATAGGGGTGGGAGATGAGGCCCGCCAGCGCCTCGCGGTTGACGCTGCCCGCCATCGCGAGCTTAGCATCGCGGTCCATTGGCTCGCCAGTGTGCATCAGCGCCCAATCGTCAAGGAGGCTGTTGCCGGGTCCGGAGTCGAATGCGATCAGCCCTTCGGCCGGACCTTCGGGAACGAAGGTCACGTTCGAGATGCCGCCAATATTGACGAAGGCAGCGGGCAGGGGCAGCCCCGCGCGCAATGCCAAGGCGCGGTGATAGACCGGAACCAGCGGCGCGCCTTGCCCGCCGTTTTCCACATCCGCGGCGCGGAAATCGTAAACCACCGGCACGCCAAGCTCGGCGCTCAAACTCCAGCCATCGCCCAGTTGCACGGTGAGTTGCTGCTCCGGCCGGTGCAGAACGGTCTGTCCGTGAAAGCCAATCGCATCGATGCTCGAAAGCTTGATCCCGTTCGCCTCCGCAAAAGCCGTGACGCAATCCGCATGCTTGGACGTTATCATGCTTTCCGCCAGCGTCAGCACGCCGCCGCGGGTGTCGCGCGCCGTAAGTCCGTGCGCGGCGATCATCGCTTCCCGCAGCAGATGGCGCTCAGCCGCGCTATAGGGATAAGTGCAAGCCGGCCCGAAAGAATGGATCGCCTCGCCATCCGTTTCGATCAGCGCGGCGTCGATGCCATCCATCGAAGTGCCGCTCATAAGCCCGATTGCCTTCATCAACCCTCGCTTGACGCAAAACGCGAATGTCCTACATGGTTCCGTTTCTGCTACGCCCCCCGTGCGTCTGCCGGGGAGCGGAAGATCACGGAGGATATGATGCCGATTGCCGCCAGAAATCAATTGGAGTTTATCCACATTCTAAAAGATCGTGGGTATTTGCACCAGGTTTCCGACGAAGAGGGCCTGAGGGCGGCCGCGGCAAAGGGCATCGTCACTGCCTACGCCGGCTACGATTGCACCGCGCCGAGCCTGCATGTGGGCAACCTCATCAGTATCATGATGCTCCGGGTGTTCCAGCGGGCCGGCCACAAGCCCATCGTGCTCGTTGGCGGCGGCACCACCAAGGTCGGCGACCCCTCCGGCAAGGACGAGTCGCGAAAACTTCTATCGCAGAAGGAGATCGACGCCAACAAGGCCAGCATCAAGACTGCGTTCACGAAGTTTTTAACCTTCGGCGACGGCCCCACCGATGCGATTCTTGTGGACAACGACGAGTGGCTCAAGAACCTGCGGTACATCAAATTTCTGCGCGAGTACGGGCGGCACTTCACCATCAACCGCATGCTCACCTTCGATTCGGTGAAGCTCAGGCTTGAGCGCGAGCAGCCGCTCACTTTCCTCGAATTCAACTACATGCTGCTTCAGGCCTACGACTTCCTGGAGTTGGCGCGCCGCTACAACTGCGTGCTGCAGATGGGCGGCTCGGACCAGTGGGGCAACATCGTGAACGGGATCGAACTCGGGCGCCGCGTGGAGGGCCGCGAGTTGTTCGGACTGACCACGGGGCTGCTTACGACCTCATCCGGCGCCAAGATGGGCAAATCGGTCAAGGGCGCGATCTGGCTCAACGAGGACATGCTGAGCCCTTACGACTACTGGCAGTTCTGGCGCAACACCGAGGATGCGGACGTTGGCCGGTTCATGCGCCTGTTCACGGAGATGCCGCTTTCCGAGATTGCCCGGTACGAAGCGCTTCAGGGCTCGGAAATAAACGAGGCCAAGAAGGTGCTCGCGACCGAAGCGGCGGCGCTCTTGCACGGCAGGCAGGCGGCGGAGGGGGCGGCCGAAACCGCGCGCCGCGCCTTCGAGGAGGGAGCCGCGGCGGAGGGCCTGCCCACCGTGGAACTCGCTTTGGGCGATGGGGTAGGCGTCTTGACTGCGAACGTAGCAGCCGGCTTCGCATCGTCGACAAGCGAGGCTAGACGCCTAATAAAGGGCGGCGCACTGCGCGTGAACGATGCCGTCGTTACGGATGAACGCGCCACGCTCACGCTCAAGGATCTCAACCAGGATGGCGTCGTCAAGCTGTCGCTGGGCAAGAAGCGCCACGTGCTGCTGCGGCCCGCGTCTTGATGGAGGGCGGCTGCCGGACCGCACGGCGCGATACGGCCGAATCTGTGAACTACGCCATTATCCGCCACGGCGGCGTGCTCCCGCTGTTGCAAATTCTCCGCTCGCGGTTCAAACAGGAACGCACCTAATTCGCAAGACGGAGCGGAGCAGTTATGCCGCAGCTGATGAAGCCGGATCTTTGTGTGATCGGGGCGGGACCGGGCGGGCTCGCCGCCGCCACGAAAGCCGCTTCCTACGGTGTGCCCGTGGTATTGGTCGAGCGCGGCCCCATGGGCGGCCAAGCGTGGAACACCGGCTCGCTGCCGTCCAAAGCGCTGCTCGCCTCGGCGAAGCGCGTGCATGAGATCAAGAACGCCTGGGCGTTCGGCGTCAAGACCGACAGCGTCAACGTCAACCAGAGGGCTATTTCCGACTATGCCTTGAGTGCCGGGCAGGCGCTGGCGCAAAACGTCTCGCCGGAGCGCCTGAACGGGCTTGGCGTCGAGGTCATCCGGGCCAGCGCCCGCTTTACCGGGCCAGGCATGGTCGAGGCTGGCGGCTATCAGGTCCAGGCACGGCGCTTCATTATCGCCACCGGGTCCTCGCCGCTGGTGCCACCCATCCCTGGACTCGACCGCATCGCCTATTACACCTGCGACACAATCATCTCGTGCCTGAACCGCATCACCCACCTCCTGATCATGGGCGGCAACTCCGCGGCCCTTGAGTTTGCGCAGGCCTACCGGCGGCTTGGCTGCGATGTCACCGTCATCGAGGCGGGCACGGCGCTGGTGCGCGACGATCCGGAGCTTAGGGCGCATCTCCTGAAGTGCCTGCGCGACGAAGGAATCCGCGTGCTGGAAAACGCCCGCATCGAGCGCTTCGAAACCTTCGGCTCGGGCATCCAGGCCGTGTTCGCCATGCACGGCAAGTCCTATTCGGTGGACGGCTCGCATGTGCTGATCGCGATGGGTCGGCGGGCCAATGTGGCCGGGCTCGATCTGGACGCGGGCGGGATCGTGTACAGCGACCAGGGCATCCGGGTTACGAAGGGTCTGCACACGTCGAACAAGCGCGTGTACGCCATCGGCGATGTTACCGGCGAAACGCACTTCGCCCATGCCGCCGAACATCACGCGGCCGCCGCCGTCAAGAACGCGCTGCTCCGGCTACCGGCTCAAACGCATCACGAGACCATGCCCTGGGTGACGTTCACCGACCCGGAGCTTGCCCATGTAGGCATGACCGAGGAGGCGGCACGCGAGCGCCACGGCAAGCTTACCATCGTGCGCTGGCCCTATGGCGAGAACCTGCGCGCTCATGCCGAGCGCCAGACGAACGGCTTTCTGAAGGTAATTGCCTCCAAGCGCGGCAAGATCCTCGGGGCGGGCATCGTTGGAGCCCAGGCGGGCGAGCTTATCCAGATGTGGAGCCTCGCCATGCAAAAAGGCTTGTCCCTCAAGGACATGGCCAGCATCGTACCCCCCTCGCCAACGCTCGCGGAGATGAACAAGGCGGCGGCAGAAAACTTTTTTGTTCCAGAGGCGCAAAGCTCTCTTTTACGCCGGATCGTAGGCCTTCTTGCGAAACTCGGATAATTGGCGCTATCTAGAGGGGAGTAACAGCAACGTGATCTCCTGGGGAGCATGGCGCAGACATTTCCAGCGCTGGCAGAAAGGCTGGGCGGCCAGAAGGCTGCCTTGCTGAAATTTGCTTCGAGCCTGCCTGCGAAGCTCTTGCTTCTGACCGCCGTCTTCGTGATCGTGGCTGAGGTTTTCATCATCGTACCGTCCGTTGCCGATTTCCGGCGCAACTGGCTTATGCAAAGGATGGTGGCCGCCAAGATCGCGTCCCTGGCGTTGGAGGCATCGAGTGGCGCCCAACTGCCGGAGCGCTTGCGCCAGGAGCTTCTCACCACGGCAGGCGTGCACGCCGTTTCCGTGAAGCGCCCCGACCTGAGACGCCTCGTGCTCGGCATGCCGGACGAGACGCAAATCGCGGCTGTTTACGATCTTCGCTCCGAAGGCTTCTTTGAGCGTATGCTGGACGGCGCAAAAGCGTTCGCGGCTCCGCCTGGCCGGCTTATCCGGGTCATCGCCTCCTCCGGCATGATGGCAGGCGAGATCGACGCGGTAATCGACGAAACGCCGCTCCGGTCTGCCCTGTGGCATTACGCCGGCAACATTTTCTGGCTCACACTCCTGATCTCCGTGCTCTCGGCGGCGCTCGTCTATCTGGCGCTCGTCGGCCTTCTCTTGCGGCCGATGATGCGCATCACGCGGAACATGGTGTCCTACCGCGAGAACCCGGAGGATACCGGACGCATCATTGCGCCATCCAGCCGCAGCGACGAAATCGGCATCGCCGAGAAAGAGCTTGCGACGCTGCAAACGCAGCTTACGGATTTTCTCCGCGAGAAGGCGCGGCTCGCCAATGTCGGCCTCGCCGTCTCCAAGATCAACCACGACCTGCGCAATATGCTGGCTGGCGCCCAGCTCGTGTCCGACCGGCTGGCAAGCGTTGCCGATCCGACCGTGCAGCGTTTCGTGCCGAGGTTGATCCGCGCGCTGGACCGGGCCATCACCCTTTGCTCGAACACCGTGAGCTACGGGCGAAGCGAGGAGCCGCCCCCCAAACGCGCGCCCTTTGCACTCCGCCCGCTCATAGCCGAGGTCAACGAAAGCCTTGGCGGCGAAGAGCTGAACGGGGTAAAAATATCCGTTTCGGTGCCGGCCGGGCTGGAGCTGTTTGCAGATCGCGATCAAATCTTCCGCGTGCTTTTCAACCTGCTTCGAAATTCCCTGGAGGCATTCCGCGAAGCAGATGAGCCGCCAGAGCAGCCGGCAATCGACATAACCGCATTGCGGGAAGGCGATACGGCCTATCTGAGGGTCAGCGACAACGGACCCGGCATTCCGCCACTGGTTCGGGCGAATCTGTTCAAGGCCTTCCAGGCAGGAGCGAGCACCAGCGGCGCCGGCCTGGGCCTTGCCATCAGCGCGGAGCTTGTCCGGGCGCATGGCGGCGATATTTTCCTGGACGATACGGTTTCCGGGGCTGCTTTCGTCCTCAAGCTCCCCGCCGTTGCGCACGTTAGCCCGCCCAGCATTTCCGATGCGGATGTTTTTGACGGAAAGCTTGCACAAGACAGCATTAGCCGTTAGAGATATGAGCCTTCGGACGCGGTGCTTTGCCGGTCCGTCTAAGCACCGGTAGCTCAGCTGGATAGANNGAGTTCGAATCTTCTCCGGTGCGCCAATAAAATCAAGGGCTTAAGCACCATTCCCCGCTAAGCTCTTATTACGCAAATAGGCACTGTGTAGGCACCGCAACCGGTAACGCTGGACACCGCTTGAAAGTGCTTCCGGGCTCTTGACTCGCGCAGGTGCGACTTTTTGACGTGAAGCCTATTTGCACTCAATCGAGCTTGCCGCTGCATCCTGCCATGCTTGGAGCCCTCCGTCGGCGCAATTACTATATCAGGCGCACTGTTGCTGCGCATGCCGGACACTGCAGCACAACCGGCCCGGCTGGCCTGTCATCCAGGGTGATATCCGGACCTTCGACGCGAGGCCCTACCGGGGCACCGATCTCGCCATTTACATCCGCAGGCAGGCAACTCGGCGAAGCGGACGAGCGCAATCTTTTCCCGGCGGCTTTCCGGATTATCCAGGAAGTGCAACCCGAGGCTGTCATGATCGAGAACGTCCAGGGCCTCCTCGACAAGGGTTTTGCCCCGGCCTTGGTTACGAGGTGCGCTTCGAGCTTCTGAATGCGGCGGATTTCGGCGTACCGCAGAATAGGCCTCGCGTTTTTATTATCCTAAAAACGGCAGTTGACCTCCG
>PMBZ01000063.1 GCA_003153975.1 Hyphomicrobiales bacterium | reverse complement strand
CGTTGCGCGAGCGCGCGGTGTGCAGCTTGCCCGCGACCGGCCCGATCAGATCCTTGAGCCGCGCCTCCACCGCCATGTGGATGTCTTCATATTCGCGGCGGAACTCGAAGCGGCCGCCCTCGATCTCGGCGCGCACGGCATCGAGGCCCGACACGATGGCTTCGGCCTCCTCATCGGTGAGAATGCCGCAGGCGCAGAGCATGTTGGCATGAGCCTGGCTTGCGCGGATGTCCTCGGCGTAGAAGCGCCGGTCGAAGGAGATGGAGGCGTTGATTTCCTCCATGATCTCGGCGGGCTTCGTCTCGAAGCGGCCGCCCCACATCTTATTGGCCATCTTGGGTGTCGTTTGCGGTGGCTTAAAGCGCAGCATTAGCGCGCAATTCCACGGCACACAAGAGCAGAACTTGCCATTGTCGCGCCTCAAGTAATAGTTAGAAGTAAGCAAAACGCCGCGCTTGGCCATGAACCAAACGAGTAAAGCGGCGAATGCGAGGAGGCGCCGTGACTTTCAGACACGTGGGCGCCGGCGGCCACACGCCAGCCGCCGCGGCTGGCAGGCGTTCCGGTTGAAATCTCCTCCGGCGCCGGCGTCTCGCCGAATGTCCAGGCATAGCCAAATTTCATAACGGTATCCCGCATCCGCACTCGCAAAACCTTGCGCCGCAATATCCCGGCACGCGCCTCTTTGTTCCTTTACCGTTCACATGGGAGGCTTGCTCGAACCTTGTCTCGCCGCGCATACACGGTATGCTTGTACGCTATGTTAACGCCTCCCGGTAAAGCTGTGGACAATTTTATGTTCTGGTTGTGTTCCTGTTTGACTGCTGCCATCTTTGGGCCTGCCGCAAAGCAGTTTCGAATTGCCGAGTATAGCAACCGTATGCCTGCGGTATAGTTTAAAATAGTGTTAGCGTAGTTGAGAGTTTTATGAGGTACTCGATGATGCATGATGCCGATTTGCCGCTTAAATGTCATTGCAATGGTGATTTGTATTTGGCATTGGAGATGGAAAAGCTTCCGCTGACGAATGACTACCCGGCCCAGGCTGTCCCATGGCGGCAAAGCGTAAACGCGCGCGATGCCGGCCGCTTGAAAAGCCAATTTATGAGGAGCGCTAAACTGTGGGTAGGAGACGGTGCCGCCGGCAGCTCGCAAGTCTGCATTCGGTCTGAAACGCCACACAGGCCGTCATCCGTTGGCAAGCCGGCGAAACTCCGCTTAGCCAATTACTGGCCTGGCACGGAAATCTCCCGATGCGATCCGGGGCAAGGCTGTTGGGGTGGAGCAACCATTGTGTTAAAAAACTGTATAATCGCGTAATGGTTCCGTCATGGTTAATGAGAGCATGGTAAATGCATGATCGTAAGTTGCGCAAATGGCGTTTTTTTGCGATTCAAATCGTGTTTTTGCCTCGATTCTGCGACTCGAAAACATCCGTTAAATATACTCGCGGATTCGATATTAGCCATGAATCGGTGCATTTTCCGGGCGGCGGCGCTCGCGTGCACCGCTTGTATTGCTGTGATTTCAATGACTTGCTATGCGCTTAAGGCTTCCTGAAGGAGCATCCGCTATCGTATGTCCCATAATGAAGAGGGCAGCAATTCTCTAAAACTGCGGGAAATCCTAAAAATGGCGGTTAACACCTGGTTACCGGCGCGGTGTCGCAAAGCTCCAGCCCGCGTCCGTAGAGGTACGGATTTCCAGGAGCCCTACGGGAGGGATTTAAGCCACTTCCCGTCCGGGCCGGTAAATTCACGGAAGCGCGGGGTTTTTCCGCCGTCCCAGCGACCCGCCAGCGGGCTCCGGGGCGTTTCGCGGTCACGCGCCAAGATGAGCCAGGGCGGCATCGAGCAGCGCCGGATCGCCGCAGGCGATGTAGCGGCCTGCCCTGCCATCTCCGCCTCCCCACTGACTGACGACGCCGCCGGCTTTCTCGACGATGGGGATCAGCGGGAGGATGTCGAACGGCTTCAGCAGGGCCTCGGCGACGATGTCGATATGGCCGAGCGCCAGCATGCAATAGAGGTAGCAGTCGCCGCCGAAGCGCCGCATGCGCACCGCCTTGGCCAGCGCGTTGAAGCGGGTCTCGTCCTCGCCCCGGAACATGTCGGGCGTTGTCGCGGCAAGATAGGCCTGGGCGAGGCCGTTGCAGGGCCTCGTCTTGCATTGGACAGTGCCTTGGGGGCCGCGATACCACGCCGTCTGCTCATCGCTCCAGAACCGTTCGCCGGTGAAAGGCTGGTCCATGATGCCGAGGATCGGCTTCCCCTGGTGCTGAAGGCCGATCAAGGTTCCCCAAAGTGGCAGGCCCAGGACAAAGGAGCGGGTGCCGTCGATCGGATCGAGCGCCCAGACAAAGTCCGCGCCTTCCTGAGTATTCCCGAACTCCTCGCCAGCAATGCCGTGCTCCGGGAACTTGCGCGATATAATGTCGCGCATGGCCTCTTCAGCCCCGCGATCCGCCGCCGTGACGGGGTCGAATTCGCCTCCGCCCTTGTGATCGGCTGTGTATTGGCTGCGAAAATGCCGCAGCGTGACCGCGCTAGCGGCATTTGCGAGATCATGAGCCGTTTCCAGCAAGGCTTTAAATGAGAAAGCCACGCGTCTATCCTCTTGTTATAGTTAAAAATACTAGGCAACACTTCGATCAGTACCCTGACCGCTTTGGATCGATTGCCAAAATGCAACTGTGGCCCGATGGCACCGCCTTTTACTTTAGTCGTAGATTGGGCGCATGTCACGCTTGCCATTTGTGCACTGCAATGCAATATTAATGCGGTGCGGTATGCGTTCCTTACGCGTATCGCTGCCCTCCTTGGGCGTTTCCTCCCTAGACTTGGGGCCGTTCAATCATTTTGAATGGCCTCTTTTTTTTGTACGCAAAAAGGTGGGCTGGTTATTCAGCCGCCATCTTGTAGCCGCCGCTCCAGTGAGGAAGCTCCTGGACGAGCAGGCCTGTCAGCCGCGACAGATCCCATTGGAGCCCCGGGAACGACGGCGACTTCTCGAACGTCTCCTCGTTCATATAGAGGCTGCGGTCAATCTCGATTTGGAGAACATGCATGCCGTTGTGCGGCTTCCCGTAATGCTCGGTGATGTAGCCTCCCGCGTACGGCTTGTTGAGGTGCACGCGGTAGCCCAGGTTTTTCAAATACGATTGAACCAGCCGGGTAATTTCGGGGGCGCAGGATGCGCCGAAGCGGTCGCCCAGCACGAAATCGGGCCAGCCGCCGCGCTCGCCCTGCTGCGACGGCATGGAATGGCAGTCGACCATGAAGACAGTCCCGAACCGTGCGTGCGTGGATTGCAGCAGGGCCTGAAGCGCTGCATGGTAGGGCTTATAGAGCTGCTCGATGCGGGTGAACGCGGTTTCGAGCTTCAGAGGGCCGCGATAGATTTCCTCCTTGTCGTTGACGATGCGCGCGATGGTGCCCAGCCCGCCAATGGCGCGCAGCGACTGGCTGTTGACGAATCCGGGCAGGCGGCCGCTGAACAGAAGAGGGTCAAGCTCGTAGGGCTCGCGATTGATATCGATATAGGCGCGGGGAAAATGCGCATGCATCAGCACGGCGCCATGCTCCGGCGCGGAGGCTAGAAGCTCCTCCACGTATGCGTCCTCGGACTTGCGCAGTGCCTGCGCCGAAAGCCTTGAGGATTCGATAAAAACCGACGGGTAAACCCGGCCGCTATGCGGGGAATTGAAAATTATCGGTACGCGCTGGCTTTCCACGCCTACGACCGAGAATGGCGGCTCCAGTTCTGCCGCTATGCACTGGGCTTCTTCGTGAGACATCAAGCAAAGGACCGTTTCACTAGTGCAGCCTGCCGGAAGTTCCCACACCCCTGCCGCTCGCAAGCGAACTTCCGGCAGGCTGCACTAGCTTCTCATGGCTGCTAGTAGCCTTATCGCACCAGAAGTCCTTCGAGCGCCGCGAAATAGGAGGTAGAACTTCCAGTGCGGGCTACCAGCGTTAATGTCTCAAAATCGGGGCGCTCGCGCAATCGCGATAAGGGCTAACGCAGCTCACCTTTGCGGTAAAGTTCTGGCGGGGGTGCCAAACGCATGCGGCAGCGAGCGGCTTCAACGCATTTTATGTCATGGAAATGCTGCATCGCTCTCGACTTGCGGCGCTGGTAGGCATGCCAGCCTCCGCGCCGTTGTTTCCGGCGCCAAGCGCCCGCCAGATCGCGGAGCCTTGCCGCAAGCCAAAAGCCAAAGGGCCGCGAGCGGCGGCCCTCACAATATTACCAGCACCACGGGAAGGGCACTGCGCAGACGGGGTTGAAGCCATGATGGTGATGACGCCGGCCGGTGGCAGCGGCTGCGGGACGTTTATGACTGTGCGCGAGCGTTAGCTGGCTGTCCGGGGTTGCCGGCGCCTGTTGTACCACTGGCGCTGCGGTTGCGGTGAAGGAAAAGCCTGCGGCCACGATCGTGGCGATGAGAACTTGCCGGATGCTCATAAATTCCTCCTGAGTACAGTGACGAAGGCAGAAAACGCCTCGCATCTGAAGGATAGAGGCTAAGCTAATGGCGGCGCCACTGGTTCTTAAGTATAGTGCCACCAGGACTGCGCGCGCAATGAGAGCGCTTCATCTGTTGCTCTACCGGCAAAATACACGCACAGCGAGAAATAATTGCGGCGGATTTGGTGCGGCTGCGGTTTGGATGCACCTCAAGGCGTCGCATCCTGCTTCCTAAACATTTGGGGGCGCAAAAAAAGCCGCGAAGCGGTTAGCTCGCGGCATAGTTTCGAGCACGAGGGTAGGAGCCACGTGCTGCACAACCCTTACAGCTTAAGGCAAACTTAAGCACGCGTTAAATTCCTCTAAGGTAAACAAACGCGAGGGAGTGATGCAAACATAGCGCATCGAGCGGGATTGCCACCCCCTTTTCCGGCCCTGTCGCGCAAATGTGACCAGCGCCATTCAAGCTTCGAAGTGCAATGTCGCCATGGCCGCGCCTCCTCCCGGCGTGGCTGGCGCTGAAACTTAGCCGCTGAGCCTCACGGTTCGCGGCCTTTTTCATCCCGCATTCCTGAAGGATAGCGCCTAAGTTATTGATATTGCTTTGGTGTGGACGGAGGAAGCTTGGTGCGGGCGGAGGGACTCGAACCCCCACGACTTGCGTCAACAGGACCTAAACCTGCCGCGTCTGCCAATTCCGCCACGCCCGCTTTGCCTGGATGCCTTGAGAGACCAGCGGAAAATGACACAGATTCTAAAGTATCTCAAGCGGTCCGCTACACCTTAAAGTGGCGCCGCGTTTCCGTTCACTTCTTAATCAAGTTATTGAAATCGCCGGTTAATAATGCCCACGAGCGCTTGTGCTTAACAGCCGGCAACGATAACTTTCCCCCAACGCCGCCGGAATGCGGCTCCCCGATATGCCTTCACAAAATTTAAGAAGAACAGCGATGTCTCCTGCACAAACCGCCGCCAAGGCAAAGCTCAAGGCCGTTTCCGAAGCCGCGGCAAAGGAAACGCGCCCACCCGCCTCGCCGCCAAAATTCACGCGTCAGGAGGCGTTGCAATTCCACGCCGAGGGACGGCCGGGCAAGCTGCAGATCCTGCCGACCAAGCCGATGGCAACGCAGCGCGATCTGAGCCTCGCCTATTCGCCCGGCGTGGCGGTTCCGGTCCAGGCCATCGCGGAAAATCCAAGCCTTGCCTACGATTACACGATCAAGGGCAACCTTGTCGCGGTGATCACCAACGGCACGGCGATCTTGGGGCTCGGCAATCTCGGAGCCCTTGCCGCAAANNTGGAAGACATCAAGGCGCCGGACTGCTTCATCATCGAAAGCCGGCTCCGCGAGTTGATGGACATCCCGGTCTTCCATGACGATCAGCATGGCACGGCAATCATCGCAACCGCCGGGTTGATCAACGCGGTGAACCTCACCGGCCGGGACCTGTCCGAAATAAAGGTGGTCTGCAATGGCGCGGGTTCGGCGGGCATCGCCTGCGTCGAACTGATGAAGGCGGTCGGCGTCCGGCATGAGAACGTGATTTTGTGCGACACCACGGGTGTCATCTATCGCGGCCGCCAGAAGGGCATGAACCAGTGGAAATCCGCGCACGCGGTCAACACCAAGGCGCGCACCCTGTCCGAGGCGCTTGTAGGCGCCGACGTGTTCTACGGCCTTTCCGCTGCTGGGGCCGTGACGAAGGAGATGGTGGCGAGCATGGCGGATAAGCCGATCATCTTCGCCATGGCGAACCCGGACCCGGAGATCACGCCGGAGGAGGTTGCCGAGGTTCGCGACGACGCCATCGTGGCGACCGGCCGCTCCGATTATCCCAACCAGATCAACAACGTTCTGGGCTTCCCCTATATCTTCCGGGGCGCGCTCGACGTTCAGGCCCGCACTATCAACGAGCCGATGAAGATCGCCGCGGCTCATGCCATCGCGGAGCTGGCGCGCGCCGACGTGCCCGATGCGGTCGCCAAGGTCTATGGCCGCCGCCTGCGCTACGGCCGCGACTACATCATCCCTGCCCCCTTCGATCCTCGCCTCATCAGCGCGATTCCCATGGCCGTGGCGCAGGCGGCGATGGATTCGGGTGTGGCACGGCGACCGATCGTCGACATGGAAGGGTACAAGTCGCGGCTTTCGGCCAGGCTCGATCCCGCCGCGGGCTTCATCAACTCGATTTTCGACGCGCTGCGGCTGCGGCCGAAGCGGGTCGTGTTCGCCGAGGGCGAGGAAGAGCAGGTGGTCCGCGCCGCCGCCTCCTTCGCGGACCTGAAGCTTGGCCATCCGATCCTGATCGGACGCGAGGCGCAGGTGCGCAACGCCTTCCATTTGACGGGTGTGAGCAACGCCGAAAGCTTCGAAATCGTAAGCGCCGCCAATTGGGAGCATAAGCAGGAATACGCGGAGTTCCTTTATCAGCGCCTGCAGCGGCGGGGGCACCTGTACCGCGATTGCGTGCGGCTCGTGAACTACGACCGGAACATCTTCGGCGCTTGCATGCTGGCGCTTGGCCATGCCGACGCGATGGTGACCGGCGTCACCAGGAACTGGGCGACGGCTCTGCAAGATGTGAGGCGCGTGCTCGATCCGAAGGCCGGCCGGCGGATTATCGGTGTCTCCGTGATTATTGCCCGCGGCCGGGTGATCTTCGTTGCGGACACTTCCATTCACGCCATGCCAACCTCGGAAGAACTGGCCGATATCGCTGTCGATGCAGCGGGCGTCGCCTCGCGCTTTGGGATTGCGCCGCGGGTGGCGATGCTTGCCGCGTCGACCTTCGGCCATCCGGCCAGCGAGCGCGCCGAGCGCGTCCGCGAGGCCGTCGCCATCCTCGACCAGCGCGGCGTCGATTTCGAATATGACGGCGAGATGGGAGCCGATGTCGCGCTGAACCCCCGCGCGATGGCGTCCTATCCCTTCTGCAGGCTCACCGGCACGGCGAACGTGCTCATCATGCCGGCCTTCCACGCCGCCAGCATCTCGACCAAGATGCTGCAAGAGCTTGGCGGCGGCACCGTGATCGGCCCCATCCTTGTGGGCCTGTCCAAGCCGGTGCAGATCGCCTCGCTTGGCTCTAGCGATAGCGACCTTGTGAACATGGCGGCCCTATCGGCCTTCGACGTGACGGGCTGACTGGCATTGAAATGACCAAATCGCATCCGGCTGGCCGCCGTACCGGCGGCCGCCGGCCTCAGCACTTCACGCGAGTGCACAAATTCGCGATGTCACTTACGCTGGGGTGTCGCACTGCCATATTCTCATATACGAATGACGGGTTGGATTTTAGATGCCAATCTCCAATATGAAGTGCGGCTATTTATTGGTACACTGCCTATACCTCAACAAGAAGGATGCTTAGCTGGCTGGATTCTCTGGCCTGAGTAAGAAACACGATGACCCTTAACATTGACGGAATACCCCTGGATAGCGTGCCTCCCATTAACGTCGAGGAACAAATTTGCGGGCTTGAAGGCCCCATGCAGCTTGACAGAGTCATGCAGAGCGCCCGCAATGCCAGCGATTTCCTCAAGGCGCTCGCGCACGAGACGCGGCTCTTGCTGCTTTGCCTGCTATCGGAGAGGGAACGCTCGGTGACGGAGCTTGAAAACATCCTCTCGCTCCGGCAACCAACGGTATCGCAGCAATTGGCGCGTTTGCGGCTGGATGGGCTCGTCACCACGCGAAGGGACGGCAAGACCATCTATTACCGCATCAACGACGACGATGTCCGGCGCGTGATCGGCGTCGTATACGACATCTTCTGCCGCGAAGGGAAAGGGAGCCGCAGGGGCGGCAAAAATGGAACTGACATTTAAATATTTTGCATGGGTTCGCGAGCGGATCGGGGTCGCCGAGGAGAAGGTGGCCCTGCCTGAGAGCGTGGCTACGGCGGGCGACGCCATAAAGTGGCTCAAGGCACGCGGCGAGGGCTACGCGGCCGCCTTCGAACGCGAGGACATCATCCGTGTGGCTATCGATCAGGCCCACGCGAAGCACAGCGCAAGCCTTGACGGTGCCCGCGAAATCGCCTTCTTCCCTCCCGTCACCGGCGGGTGATGGAACTTCCGCAGGCACACTTTGGATCATCGAGGAGCGGCGGCGTGAGCAAGGCGCGGCAGGGGAACTATTTTGAGGATTTCAAGCTTGGCCAAGTGATCGAGCACGCGACACCGCGGACCGTCACGCCAGGCGACACAGCACTTTATACCGCGCTCTACGGCTCGCGCTTCGCGGTGCAGTCGTCGGACGCCTTCGCGAAGGCAATCGGCTATCCGCAAAGCCCCATCGACGATCTGCTTGTTTTCCATAACGTTTTCGGCAAGACCGTGCCGGACGTCTCGCTCAACGCGGTGGCAAACCTGGGCTATGCCGAATGCCGCTTTCTGAAGCCGGTGTATGTTGGCAGTACGCTGTCGGCCACCTCGGAAGTGATTGGCCTGCGCGAGAACTCCAACAAGCAAAGTGGAGTGGTCTATGTCCGCACCACGGGGCGCGACGAGACGGGTGCCGCCGTGCTGGAGTATGTGCGCTGGGTCATGGTGAAGAAGCGCGACGAGGCTGCCCCAGCGCCTGCGCCGCATGTGCCGCAACTCAAGGAGGTGGTTGACCCCGCCGCGCTCGGCGTTGGCCTGCCGCCGCTCCATGTCGAGGGCTATAGCAACGCGCTGGCCGGCAGCCGCCACCGCTGGGGCGATTACGAGATCGGCGAAAAGATCGATCACATCGACGCCATGACCATCGAGGAGGCCGAGCACCAACTCGCAACCCGCCTCTACCAGAACACCGCGAAGGTGCATTTCAACCAGCACGAACAGGCGCAAGGGCGCTTCGGCCGCCGCCTGATCTACGGCGGGCACATCGTCTCGCTGGCGCGGGCGCTGAGCTTCAACGGGCTTGAGAATGCCTTCCACATCGCGGCGATCAACGCCGGGCGGCACGTCTCGCCGGCCTTCGCGGGCGATACGGTCTATGCCTATAGCGAGGTGCTGGACAAGGCGCGGCTGGACAGGCCGGACGCGGGCGCGCTCAGGCTGCGACTCGTGGCGCTGAAGGACAAGCCCGCCGCAGGCTTCCCGTTCAAGACCGGCGATCAGTACGATGCCGCCGTGTTGCTCGATCTCGACCTGTGGGTGTTTCTGCCGGTGTAATGCTGGAAGTCCCCCACCCCAACCCTCTCCCCGAGGGGAGAGGGAGCCCCCCGCCCATCACTGTTTTCCGGGCGCGGGCAGTTGCGCGAGCCGCCTGAGCATGGCGTTCACCGCCTCGATCTGCGGCGCGTCGCGCGTCAGGTAATCGAGGCCCGTATAGCCCCACCAATCCCAGCAGGAATTGGGATTGAGCGCGGAAGAAGCGGCCTGTGGAAACAGCACAATGATTTTGTTCGTTTCCGCCCAATCCGCAAAGCCAGTGTCCCGGATCGCCGCATCGCCCGCCTGGGTGCGCGACTGTCCACAGCCGTGAAAAACGATATGCACCCGGCACCCCGCTTCCGCGCGGCACGCTGACGGCACATAGACGACGCCTTCGTTCGAGAGCGCGGCACTGGATGCGGCGTAATCCCCTTGTGCGAAGGTGATGAAATTCTCTGGCCGCGCCGCTCCTTTGGCAGCCAGGGCTCCGTAAATGAAGCGCAGGATGGCGCCAGCCTGATCGTAACCGCAATTGTCTATGAAGGAAGGCGCGCTCCTATCGCAGGCGGCGCCTTTGTCCGCAGTGAGGAAGGCGTGCCCGCCGGGGTTCCTGAATACGAACTCGATGTTCTCCGTGGGCACTCCGGCCGCGAGATAGAAGTTGCGCGCTGCCTCGGTCACCGGCTTCACAACCGAGCGGTCGTCGGCCCCTGAGTAGAGGTAGACCTTGGCGTGCTTCAAGCCGGACAGCGGATCGATCTTTCCCCGATCGGCGAGCGCCGAAGCGCGCCGCAGCAGCGTGCCGCTATCCAGAACGCCGAGCCCGGAAAGGTGGTTGGCGGTGCAGCCGTTTTGGGCCTGCGCCAAGTTGGCGGCGGCGGCGGCGGGGAAAACGGGAAAGGCGTCCGCCGCGGCGCTCTGCGCGCACCCATACGGTCCGGCGGCCAAAATCGCGGCCCCGGCAACAGTTGCGGAGTGGGCTACGTGGAATTGCCCAGCCATGTACCCGCCGGATGACAGGCCGGAAACGGAGGTCCGCGCCAGGTCCGTCCCAAGCGCTGGCAGCTTCGGGGCACTGGAGCCACAGCCAGGAATGAGCGCCGGAAGAGCGCAGGCAGCGAGAACGCAAAGCGTCCCGCGCCATGCCGTCACCGGAAGAACCAGCCGAACGCGCCTCCTCCGCCTCCCCTGCCGCCACCGCCACCCCGGCCGAAGAAGGCGAAGGGATCGTCGCGCTGTACGGGCACGGGCTTGCGAAGCTCATAAAGGCTTGCCAGCCCGTCCATGTCCGTTACGGTCACGGTAGTCTGGGTCCAGGCCCATTTCGATTTCGCGCTGCCCGCGATGTAGGGCTCGATGCCAAGCACCTGGGCGCGGGAAATGTCGAGGATCGCGACATATTCGTACGGCCCGCCCTTTTTGGCCTCCGCCCGGTATCGAAGCAGGCCGATGCCCGCGAGGCTGTCCTTGAGCGGCGTCCATTCGACGATCTCGGCAGGGGCATCGCCGGGCACTTCGAGCTGGATGGGCAGCTTTGGATAGTGCTCGTTGAGCGCGTAATATTGCCCGGAGGCGATGCGGATCACCTCCCAGCCGTCCACCGCCGCGGCAAGCGGCTTGACGACGCTGTCCGGGGTGTCGCCGCTCGCGGCCCTGTAAATTTCGCGCGCCTCCTTTGAAAATGGATCGCATTCAAGCGCGCGCCGGAAATCGGCGATGGCCTCATCGCGCCTGCCTGCGTGATCTCGCATGTTGCCACGGACGCGGTAGGCCTCCGAATAGTTCGGGTCGAGTTCTATCGCCTTGTTGAAATCCGCTTCGGCACCTTCGATGTCGTTCTGGCTGTGGCGGACGACCGCGCGCCAGAAATAGGCTTGTGCGGCGTTCGGATCGAGCGAAATCGCCCGGTTGAGGTCTTCGAAGGCCACGTCCTGGCGCCTGTAGTCGATATATTGAGAGGCCCGGCCGATCAGCGCCGGCACGTTGTCCGGCGAAAGCTCCAGCGCCTTGCCGAAGTCGCGGAAGGCCTGCTGGGGGTGTTTGTTGAGCGCGTTGATCCTGCCGCGGGCAACGTACAGCTCCGCGCTGTCGGGAACGAGCGCGATGACCTTATCCAAATCCTGGGAGGCGTCCTCATTCCGGTTCAGCGAGACGTAGACCTTGGCCCTGTTCTGATAGGCGGAGGTATATTGCCCGTTCAGCGCAATGGCCCGGTTGAGATAGCGCAGGCCGGTGTAATAATGGCCAAGGCCGCTCGCTATTTTGCCCCGGCCGTTCAAGGGCACGGCGTTCGCCGGCATCAACTCGGCCGCCTTGCGGAAGTCGTTTTCCGCCGCCTCCAGCCGCATCAGCTTCTGATTGGCGTTTGCACGGTTACTGTAAGCGGGGCCGAAGCTGGGCGACAGCGCGATGGCCTTGTCGAAATCCCGGTAGGCTTCCTCTGTGCGGTTCAACTCCAGGTAGACATTGCCGCGGTTGTTGTAGGCGGGGGCGTAGTCGGGATTGAGGGAAACGGCTTTGGTGAAGTCGGCAACCGCGGCGTCGAACTGCCTGAGCCGCCATTTCGCCACGCCGCGGTCGCTGAGGATGGGGGCTTGGCGGGTTGGCGAAAGGCTTGCGTTCCTGAGCGCTTCGTCGAAAGCCGCGATGGCTAAATCGTAGCGCCCGCGCAACAGCGCCGAACTTCCCTCCTGGGACTTCAAAATCGATCGGTCGATCGCCGCATATGCCGGAGGGGCAAAGCCGATTGCCGCCTGAAGCATGGCTAGAGCCACGAAAAGATGCGTGAAGCGAGGAGGGGCTGTAAAGGTTCCTTTACCGGAGTACCGCATTCCGGTAACACATTGGAAAAACCAGCGACCTTCCAGCCTATGGTGCATCGAATTCATCCTGTTCTTCGCGGGCTAGCCCTTAGCCTTGCATTTCTTGCGCTGCCGGCTGCGGCGGCGCAAAGCGGCGGCGCGGCGGAGTATAGCGGGGCCGGCGCGGGCGGGCTAGTAGCGCGTGAGGCGCCAGACCGTTCATCCTGGGGGCAAGGCAGGCTGTTGATGGCGCAACTCGTCATCCCCACGGCCCCGGCGGCCCCTCCTTCCCCGGAGGATAATTCCGGCGGAGAGGGCCGGGCGCAACTCAGGCAGGAGCTTGACCGGATTCGGCGGCCGAATGCCGGGGAAACAGCGCCGCCTGCCCGATTCGCTCCCCCGATGCCCCAGCGCAAAAGGCCGGGCCAGACGGCTGCCGAGCCGGAAACCGCGCCCGCTCCGCAAAGTACGCCCGCTCAGCCCCGGCTCGCCACGGGTCCGGCCGATCCCAAGGTGGACCGCTTGACGGGCCAGCTTCTGCTCTTCAATTTCAGGGGGACCCAGCCCGCCGATTCTGGCCCCAGGGCGGTTCGTGCGCTGATGCAGTCTGGGCTCATCGCGGGCGTGGTTCTCGGCCGGGAAAACATACAGGGCCGTGCGCAGCTCAAGGAACTCATGAAGTTCCTCGCGTCCGCTGGCGGGCAGACCCGGCCGGTTATCGGCATCCGGGAGATTGGCGGCGCTTCGGAAGCCTTTCCGTCTGTGAAGGAATTCGAGCTGTGGCCTTCGGAGCAGGACGTGGCCGCCAAGGGCGATCCACAATACGCCTATTCCACCTACCGCTCGATGGGGGCAGCGCTCGGGACCTTCGGCTTCAACATGAATTTCGGTCCGGTGCTTGCCGCAACCGGCGATGTCAAGGACCCGGCTGCGAGCTTCGGCAGCAATCCGCTTCAAACCGGGGTTTTCGCCAAGACCTTCCTTCTTGGGCACAAGGAGGAAAATGTCGTTGCCGTTCCTGTCGTCGATGCCAGCGCTCACTCGGTCCGGGCGCTCAAGACGATCCTCGTCTCCGATCCGGGTGTCGCCGTAGGCGCGGTGATGAAAGAGGGAAGCGGCATCGCGCCCTTTGCGGCCTATGCGGGCCTTGTGAGGGGCGCCCGCTTCTGTTTCACGGCGCTTTCGGCTGCCAATGCCAGCGCGGGTGCCGTGAGCGGATTCAAGCGCGGATGCGATGTGCTGGTCTTGGACGGTGGCGCGGACAGCCCAGCCTCCGTCAGGGAACAGGCGGCTCTTGGCATAACCAAAGCCATTCAAGTCAACGAGTTGAGCTTGGATGTGCTGAACGCCGCAGCTGCGCGGGCTGGCGAACTCCAGCGGCCAGCGCAAGCCGGCCAGGCAGCCTCCGCCAGCAGGGCTAGATAGTACACTACTTAAGCCGCACCGGAATAATCTCGGCCGTTAGCTGCACGTTGTCGCCGAGGCCGTAAAAGTAGTGGGCTGGCTGCGATATCTGGCGGAGGAACGAGAACAGCTTAAGCCGCGCGCGGCCCAGCGCACTCATGGTGCGGGAGGGCAGCAGATTCTCGATGGAGACGTGCACGATCCATTGGTTTTCCCGTATGGGGAGATCGATCTCCTTATGCTTCGCCATGTCTTCGAGCACGGCTTCGACGTTGGGCTCCTCCATGAAGCCGAACTGGAGGGTGACGGCAACGATGCTGGAGTTCTCGTCCTTATGGAACACCTTGATGTCGCAGCGCCCCTCGTGAATGTAGGGCACCTTGCGGTGCGCCACCTGGACGAAGATCAGGTGCCGCGGCAGTATCCCGTAGCGGTCGCACAGGATTTGCAGCAGGGCTGGCGAGTGGTCGCCAAGCGACGAAAGGTGCTTGGGCGTCATCAGCAAGGCGATGCGCTCCATATAAGCCTTTTCGTTCTGGTGGAACTCGACCAGCTTGTGCATGGTCATGGTATGTTTCGCGGTATAGGCGGCAAACGTCGCTTTCCGGCCCCAGCGCCAAGTGCGCATGATGACGAAAATCGCGAACCCGATGCCAACGGGTATGAAGCCGCCCTCTAGGAATTTGAGCGAGCTTGCGGCGAAGAACACGAGATTGACGAGCGTGAAGAAGCCGAACACGGCGCCACTGGCGGCGAGGCTCCAGTTCCAGTAGCGGACGCCGATGGGGATCATTGCGACGGAGGTGACGGTCATCACGCCAGACACCGCAAGGCCGTAAGCCGCCGCGAGCGAGGCCGCGCTGTGCAACGTAAGCACGAGTGCCACACAGCCTGCGAATAGCGCCCAATTGACGAAGGGGATATAGATTTGTCCCTCATGCGCGTCGTGAGTGTGCACCACGCGCATGCGCGGCATGAGGCCAAGCGCGATAGCCTGCGCCGCCAGCGAGAACGCGCCCGAAATGAGGCCCTGCGCGGCTACCACTGTTGCAAGCGTTGCCAAGGCGGCCATCGGGTACAGCAATGCCGGCGGCACCATGCTGTAGAACAATTGTCCGCCAGCCGCGGGCGGGTGCTCCAGCATCAAGGCGCCCTGGCCGAGATAATTCAGAACGAGCGCCGGAAAAGCCGCGGCAAACCAGCCAACCCGGATTGGCCGAGCGCCGAAATGGCCGAGATCGGCATACATGGCCTCGCCGCCCGTCACCACCAGCATGAGCGCGCCAAGTGTCAGCAAGGCCCCGTGGGTTTCGCTTTTCTGCAAAAAAGTGAGGCCATGGAGGGGGTTGAAAGCGTAGAGAATCTCCGGATGCGCCCAGACCTGGCGGACGCCGAGAACGGCAATGACGGCGAACCAGACAAGTATGATGGGGCCGAAAACGCGCCCCACGCCCAAGGTTCCCTTGTACTGAAAGGCAAACAGCAGCGTGAGGATCGTTACCGTGACCGGGATCACGGCATCGGCGAACATGGGGGTGGCAACCTTCAGGCCCTCCACCGCCGATAGCACGCTGATCGCCGGCGAAATGATGCCGTCGCCGAACAGGAACCCCGCGCCGAGCATAAGGCCGCCCAGCACAGCCGCGAAATGGAGGCCCTCCCCTTTGTATTTGTGCAGGAGGCTGTAAAGCGCGAAGACGCCGCCTTCGCCATCGCTGTTGGCGCGCAGGACGAAGATTGCGTATTTGCAACTCACGATGAGCGCCAGCGCCCATATGGTGAGCGAAATGCAGCCGATGACGTTGCCGGGCTCCGGGGCAACGTGGGCGGGGCCGTAGAACATCTGATCCAGGGCGTAAAGCGGCGAAGTGCCGATATTGCCCAGGACGACGCCGGTCGCACCGGCGGTCAGCGCCATCTGGCCGCCCCTTGGCCTGCGGAAGAGCGTCAATGCGGTGGAACCATGGGGCATGGGCTGCTGCGGACGGGACCGGATGGTTTGAGGCGGCGGGACGGCATGTGCTGGGGCCTGACGGACCCTTCGAGCAGGTTAGGTTGTAAGGCTTAGGCAAGTGTTGATGTGCATCAACGGCGCCTGCGGCACGACGGCAAAATCGAGTGCTGGAGCGCGGAGACGCTGGAAGCATGCTCCGTCCTTGCGCGGCGCCATGGTGACCGCCAGCTAACCGCCTGTTAACCCATTCTGCCGGCATTTTCCGGTGTCTGTGCCGCTTTTCGATATTGAAATAATTTAGCAGACGCGGCTTGAGAAAACGTTAAGTTGTGCTCGGAGGATTAAGTGATTGTTTTGGTTGTGTCAGTTGCGGTAGCATGATCGCGCCTAGGTTGCGAGATTAATCAACGCGCAATCTTCTGAGGTATTTAACGGGGTATTCGGATAGCGAAAATCGACCCGAAGCGGGAAAAAATCCGCTGAAATGCGGCGGCAAAACATATGGCGCATTGCCGTTTACCAAGCCGGCATCTACCATGATGGCGTCTTACGCGATAAAAACGGCCCGTTAACCTGGGGCATGATCGCGGCGCGGACGGCTATTTGCCGCAGGCCAGAAAGCACTGCGCTGGGCAAGCATCAAGTTTGTTTACGGAATATCATCAAATTTTCCAGATCTTGGTGCAGCGTTGGATCAGTAGGCGCGGCTTAGGGCAGCGTTTTCGGTTGTAAGGATGCGTAAATGGCCGGTTCGTGGCGCAGTATTCTGGAAGGCGTGACGTTGAATCCCCAAGGNNGCGCGGGGCGAGCTTGAGCGCGAGCTTGCGGCATTCTCAGGCAAAATCGCGGAAGACAGGCGGGGTCCCGCTCCAGGCAGGCCGGTTGACTACAGGCAGGCTCCTCCCCCAGGCCATCCGGGCGGAAACAGGCCGGCCGCTTATGACGGGAGGCAAGGTGGCGGGCCAGAAAGGGGCCGGCAGACCGGGGAAGGGGTTCCCTACAATTCGCTGATGGCGGCGCTGAGCAGGGCGGAGCCAGCGTTGCTGCCGGAACCGGAGAAACATTTGCCCGCCGTATACAGGCCACCCGCCAAGTCGCGGAAAAAGTTTCCAAAGCTTCCGTGGCGAACGTTTGTGGGCGCCGGGCTGGCGGTCGCGACCGTGGGCCTATCGGGCTACGTGTATTTGCACCGCGCCGGAAAAGGCGGCGCTGCGGTCCATGCCAGCGCCCCCTATGCCGGTGCGCCCCATGCTAGCGTCAGTCAAACCAGTGCAAACCCAACCGGGCCGAAGTCCGACTTGGTCGGCCTGGGCGGCGATATGATGTATATCCCGCTGCCGTCGCGCCGGCCGGCGGTGCTTCCAGCCGAGGAGCCCTCTCACTCCAGCGTTTCGGGAAGCGCTGTCGTTGCCGGGCGGCATCCGTTCTTTCCTAGCGGGGACGATTAGGGCTCGATTTGGAAGCTGCCGTGGCCGCTTATCTAACGATCCGGCCCCAAAGCCTCCCAGCTCAACGCCGCAAGCACTACAAAGCCTGCGGCGATAACCAGAACTGCGGTATTCACATCCATGCTCATCACCCCACATGCACGCCACTGCATGGATAAGTAGCATCGCATGGTTTGGCTGCGCTTAAGTTGCGGGATAAGTTTGTAGCGATGGCGCGGCAAACCATGCCGGAACTCTCGCTCGCAATGCCGGCTAGCTGGAATGCCAAGGGTATTGGCGCAGCGGTCCGTACGGCATGAAGCGATGTTTATGCGGACACCGGCTTTAATGGCTGCTCTTTATTGCCCGCGTCTTCTTTGCTTTAGTGGTTGAAATCGGATTCCAATCACTCGCATCCCGGCAGTATCAGCCTTCCGGGCTGCCTTCCCTTCGCGATGGGTCCATCGAGAGAATATCCTCGTGAAGGCCACCCACCAGGCGTCCAGTCAATTCTCCGTCAGGCCTTACCTCCATGAGAGACCAATCGGGTCCCTCAAACGGAGAATCGAAATCGCAGCCAGTGTCAATCGTATCCAGGACATCGAAGACGGCCTCGTAAGCAGCCATGCGGGTCACCGAGGCGATATCTTCAGCGGACACACCGCTTTGCCTCATACGCTTCAATGCCAAACCGGCGTCTGCAAAGCGCTCTTTCGGGTTGCGCTCCGCTATCTCGATCAATCGATCGATCCATACGCCTGGCTCGCGTCTCCAACGGTCGATGATATCGGGCCAAATTTTCCTCAAGATCAGAAAGCGGGCGAACTGAGGAATATCCTCCGATATTTCGGAGCGTGCCCAGTCTTCGGGGCGCACCGCCCCCAAAGCGCGTAACTTCGAAACAAGTTCGTTCGTCCTCTCCTGCTCTTCCGGGGAAAGTGACGCGAACCAGTGTTCATAAGATGGGTAACTCATGCCGCCCTCTAGGATTCCGGAATACTCATGTCGCGGACCAAAATACGGCACCTGTGAGTGCCTAAGCTTGGCGAAAATGAGGCCAGAACCAGGAGCGGTTTGCTGTGTGAATTGGCTGGGGTGCCAGGGATCGAACCTGGGAATGGTGGAATCAAAATCCACTGCCTTACCGCTTGGCTACACCCCATCCGTCCGGTGTTTTTGGTGGGTTTTACGCCATTTTGCAACTGTTTTGGGCCGCCTTGGCACACTTATCGCCGGAATGCCCGCCGGAAGCCGGTTGAGCGCCGGGGGCGTGACGCTATTCGAAACCCAGCCTGCGGCGCACCGCAGCGGCATCCTCTCCGCCATCCCGCAGGCTCCCTAGGCTTGGCGAGCCCTTCGACTTCGCAAGCTTCTCGCCTTGCCCGTCCAGCAGAAGCGGGTGATGGCAATAGGCGGGTGATGGCAGGCCCAGGAGACGCTGCAAGAGGACGTGGAGGTCCGTCGCGGCGAACAGGTCCAAGCCGCGCGTGACATGCGTGACGCCCTGCGCGGCATCGTCCACCACCACGCTCAAGTGGTAGCTCGTGGGCGCTTCCTTGCGGATCAGGACCGCATCGCCCCAGCGCAACGGATCGGCGGGGCGCGGCGCCGCTTCGGACCAAGCCGCATCGGTGCCGTGCGCGGGCGCCTCCGCGATGCGAAGCGGCCCGGCGGCTCTTGCGGCCAGATCGATGTTTAGCCGCCATTGCGCGGGCTCGCCGCGCGCCAGCCGCTCCACCGCCTCGCCTTGCGAAAGCTGCCGGCAGGTGCCCGGATAAAGCGGGGCGCCATCTGGATCGCTGGCCTTGGCTGCCGCCGCAATCTCCCGTCGCGAGCAAAAGCAGGGATAGAGCAGGCCGCTGGCCTTGAGCGCTTCCGCCGCGGCGGCGTAGACCGTCATGCGCGCCGATTGCCGCAAGACCGGCTCCGGCCAGCGAAGGCCCAGCCAGCTCAAATCTTCCTGAATGCCAGCCTCGAATTCAGGCTTGCTCCGCGCGGGATCGATATCCTCGATGCGCAAGAGGAATGTGCCGCCAAGGTTTGCCGTGGCGCGTGCGGTGAACAGCGCGGAAAAGGCATGGCCCAGATGCAGGCGTCCGTTCGGGCTCGGCGCAAATCGCAATATCGGGCTTGGCGCCATCGTCATTTCCCGCGTATGCGCAGGGGGTCCCGGCAGTGCCTTGAACGAAGTAACCCTCCCCTCATCCTGCCCTTCTCCCCATGGGAGAAGGAACGCCCGAATAATGGCTGTGCCCGCTCAACGTCGTCCGCTCTCCCGCAGGGAGAGGGACAGGGTGAGGGGTTGAACGCTCCGGTCATGCTGCAACCTGGTATCTGGCAGCACCCATATTAGCGTTCATCCGCCTGTCCAAGCCAGGCGAAAAAAAAGGGCCAGCGCGGAGGCTGGCCCGGTCCGGATGAATGCCCGGCTTATTTCTTTTTGCCGTCCGCGCCGAACGACTTCAGGTAAGCTACGAGGTCGTTGACCTTCTGCTGGTCCTTGAGGCCTGCATAAGTCATCTTCGTGCCGGGAACCTTGGCCTTCGGGTCCTGGATATACTCCTTGAAGGTCGCCTCGTCCCAGGTGATGCCGGACTTCTTGTTGGCATCCGAATAGTTGTAGCCTTCAACCGTACCGGCGGCACGGCCGATAATGCCGTTCAGATTGGGACCCACGCCGTTCTTCGCGGTCTCGCCGACTTGGTGGCAGGCCTTGCACACGGCGAAGACCTTTTCGCCCGCGGCGGCGTCCTGGGCATAGGAAGCGCCGGCAGTTGCGCAGAGGACGGCAGACGCGATCAGAAGCTGACGGATCATAAAACCTCCATTGATTTCGATGCTTAGGGATGAATTGGGTTGGTGGGAGATACAGTAGGCCTCCTACTCACCCCATAATCTTGGCAATAAAATGCCGCGACCAATGCGGCAAAGCGTGACATACAATCACATAGGGAATGGCGCCGGAACACACGGACCGCGCGCACCGTTGTGTTTATCCACGGCAAGTCCTGTTTGTCCACGGCAATCGGTATCGCGGCGCTGCTGGCATTTCCGCCTCCGCGTTGGAAATCCCAGTTAATGTTCAGGATACAAAAAATTGCGGCCGTCCCCCTCCCGCCGCGAATTTGACGTTTTCCTGCAAGTTCATGGCCGCAAAAGGTTGAAAGCCAATCGCACAAGAGGCGGCCCAATGGTTCACGGACTCAAAGACTTAAGGTTTTCCAGGCGCTACAGGCCGCTCCGGCGCTGTGCTATCGGCGTCTTGATAGCGGCCTGCCATGCTCCGCTTGCGTTCGCCCAGGGAGGCGAGACCGAAATCTCGAAGACGAAGCCGTCCACTCCGCCGGCGGCTGTCACGGCACCCGTTGCTCCGGTTCCAGCGCCCGCGGCTCCTGCTCAGAAGCCGGTGAGCCCCATCGGAGCCGGCGCCGCATGGCAGGCCACGCCGCAGCAAGCCGCCCCCTCGGCGGCCCCGGCCACGGCACCTGCCCCGCTGGCGGAAAGCGATCAGCAGATCGTCACCAAGGTCAACGACTACTTCAACAATATGACGGACCTGCAGGGCGATTTCATCCAGACCGACCCGGACAGCAAGCAGAGGCGCGGCAAGTTCTATTTCCAGCGCCCTGGCAAGGCCCGCTTCGATTATGCCTCGCCTAGCGCCTTGCGGATCATTTCCGACGGCCGGAACCTCGTGATCGAGGATCGCAACCTGAACACCTCGGAGCGCTATCCGCTCGACGTGACACCGTTCAAGCTGCTGCTGTCGGAAAAGGTCGATCTTGCGGCCGACGCCCATATTCTCGCCGCCGAGCAAGGGCCGGACACGTACATCGTGACCGTTGAAGAAAAGGATGCTTCCGGCTCGGGCCGCATCCGTTTGTTCATGAACAAGGCGGATATGAGCTTGAAGGAGTGGATCGTCACCGACGCGCAGGGGCTCGATACGCGCATCGAGGTCTCGAACCTCGATCCGAAACAGAAGATCGCCGAGAACCTTTTCATCATCTCGGCATTCGGGCTCGACCGCGACCAGTAATGGATGGGGGCGAGTTTGCCCCCTGAACAGGGCGAAACTCCCCTCACTCTGTTTCTCCCACAGGGACGGGGTGAGGGGTTGAACCTTCGATCATTGGCACCGTTCAACCAGATTTGACGTGATGCGCGCTGCCGCTGGCCTTCCCCAGCTCGCACACGCATCGATTTTGGCGCATTCCTGTGCCAGATTGCCAACTCAGGCCGTTTCAGCCTGAGATGAACCTATTCCGCCAGCAGCGTTTGGCGCGGGCCAAGAATGCTCATGAGCGAACTCGCGCAAGCCGATGTCATTATTGCCGGCGCCGGACCTGCCGGGCTTGCGGCTGCATTCGCCTGCCAGGACGAGGGCCTTAAGCCGGTTGTCGCCGATACGTCCAGAACCGCCTCGGCTGCCGCGGCAAAGGGCAGGAGCGCCGCGCTCTTCAACAAGACGATCGCCTTCCTGCAAAGGCTTGGCGTCTGGGAGGCGTGCCAGGACGCCGCCGAGCCGCTGAAGACGCTGCAATTCGTCGACGATACCGGGCGAATTCCGCGCGCGCCGGATTGCGCGTTCCATGCGGTGGAAATCGGCGAAGGTGCGTTTGGCTGCAACGTCGCCAACGCGGATCTTGCCCGCGCTTTCGCGGCCGAAGCGGAGCGGCGGGGCATCCTTGCGATCGCACCGGGAAGGCTTACCGGGCTGAGCAGTGGCGCTACCGGAGCGCGAGCCGCGTTCGAGGACGGCACGAGGCTCGATGCGCCGCTCGTGATCGCCGCGGACGGGCGTAACTCCGCCACGCGCGAGGCCGCCGGCATCCGCTCCTTCTCCTGGGCGTACGGCCAGATTGCGCTCGCCGGGTCGTTCTCGCACGAGCGCCCGCACAACGGCGTCTGCATCGAATTCCACCGCCAAGCCGGGCCGTTCACGCTGATCCCGCTGCCCGGCAATCGCTCAAGCTTCGTCTGGAGCGAGCGCAAGGCCGATGCGGAGCGCCTGCTCGCGCTCGATGCCGCCGCCTTCGCCGTGGAGGCCGGAAAGGCCTCGCACTTCGCCTTGGGCCACATTTCCGATCCAAGCGAAAGAGCCGCGTTCCCACTGTCCACTGTCCTCGTGCGTGAATATGGCTTGGCCCGCGTAGCGCTCGTGGGAGAAGCCGCCCACGCCGTGCCGCCCATTGGCGCGCAGGGGCTCAACCTCGGCTTCCGCGATGTGGAGACCTTGGCCGCGCTCGCGGGCGAAGCCAGGCGCCGTGGCGAGGACATCGGCGGCGATGCGCTGCTCCGCGCCTATACCGCCGCGCGCCGGGGAGATATTTTGAGCCGCACGCTCGGCCTGGACCTGCTCAACAGAAGCCTGCTTTCCGGCTTTTTCCCCTTGCAGGCGGGGCGTGGGCTGGGGCTCCTGGCGCTCGGCACGGCGGGGCCGCTGCGGCGGGCGTTCATGCGGCGCGGCATCGCACCTGCGAACTTCCTTTAGCAGCCCAATCGGGATGGTTGCTTGGTGGAAGGCCCCCTCACCCCGCCCTCTCCCCCAAGGAGCGAGGGCGGCTGCAACCGTTGTGCTAGCGTCCCTTCTCGCCTTGGAGAGAAGGTCAGGATGAGGGGGCTTCCGCCGCGCATCCGCCAAATATTTTAATGCCTTGACGTTGCCGCATGCGCTTGCCAGACAAGCTCACCTCCCGCGCAAACGCTCAAATCCGGTCCATGCTCCTCGATCTCCGCCAACGGCTTGAATATGGCTTCCTGTGGGCGATTGTCCTTTTCGTCCGGGCGATGCCGCTCGATATGGCGGCGGAGGTCTCCGCGCGCATCTGGCGCTTTATCGCGCCCAAGACCCGGCGCCACCGCCGCGCGCTCAAGAACCTTGAAAGGGCGATGCCGGAAAAGACGCCGGAGGAGCGCGAAGCCATAGCGCTCGGCATGTGGGATAATCTCGGGCGCGTGATGGCGGAGACGATTCTGCTGGACCGCATTTTGAAGGAGCCGTGGCGCATCGAGTTGGAAAACCCGGCCCTGCTCGAACGCTACCGGGACAAGATTGGCGCCGCCGTCATTGTCAGCCTGCACATGGGCAATTGGGAGGTCGGGATCTGGCCCGCCCTGGCGATCAATGCGCGGGCGGCGGGTGTCTACCGCATTGTCGACAACCCCTACTGGGACCGTTTCCTGCGCAAGCTGCGGGCGCCGCTCTATCCGGCCGGCCTGTTCGCGACGAAGAGCGGCGACGGCTTCAACACCGTAATGCGCATCGCGGGCTTCGTACGCCAAGGCGGCACTCTCGGCATGCTGGCCGACCTCGTGGAAGTAAGGGGCGTGCCAGTGCCCTTTTTTGGGCATGTTATGTGGGCGACAACAGCGCCCGCCTGGCTTGCACGCAGGGCGGGTGCCAGCCTCTGGGCCGGGCGGGTGATTCGCGTGGGCAAGGAGTCCCGCTTCAAGATCGCGATGAAGGAGCTTAAGGTTCCGCGCACAGACCGCCCCGATGAGGACATCGGGGAGCTGACCGCCAGCATACACAGGCAGTTCGAGACCTGGATTCGCGAGCATCCCGATCAGTGGATGTGGTCGAACAAGCGCTGGAGGGATGCCGAAATGCCGGGAGGCACGCAATACTGATGAGAATGGCGGTCTTACAGCATGTGCCCTTCGAAGGGCCAGCCGCGATTGCCGATTGGGCGGCCGCGCGAAACGTTGCGATGACGGTTGCTCATTTGTACCGGAACGACCCGCTGCCGGCGCTCGCGGATTTCGATATGCTGACAGTGATGGGCGGGCCGATGAGCGTCAACGACGAGCCGGAATATGCTTGGCTCCCCCCCGAGATCGCGCTCGTTCGCGATGCCATCGGCGCCGGCAAGATTGTGCTTGGCGTTTGCCTCGGCGCGCAGATGATCGCGAAATCGCTTGGCGCCAAGGTCTATGCGGGTAGGGAGAAGGAAATCGGCTGGTTCGATGTCGGGCGGACAGAGGCCGCGCATCCCATCTTCGACGGCCTGCCCGCCGTCTTTCCGGCGCTACACTGGCACGGCGAGACCTTCGATTTGCCTGCGGGTGCCGCGCGGCTCGCGGAAACGGAGACGACGCCCAATCAGGCTTTCGCTGTGGGAAGCCGCGTTCTTGGCTTGCAGTTCCACATCGAAGCGACGCCCGCCAGCGTCGAGGGCTTGATCCAGAATTGCGCGGACGAAATCGGCGCGGGCTCCTATCAGCAAAGCCCCGGCGCGATCCGTGCCGGCATGGGCACTTGCGCGAGCCTTGAGCCGCTTCTCGCCCGCGTGCTCGGCAACTTGACCCGTTAGCCGGGCGAAGGCAAATAGGGCGTTAAACTGGAGAACCCAATGATACCAGCACGCCCCCCTTTAAAATTCTTCAAGGCTCTCGCGGCCGGTGCGCCCGCCCCTTTCATGGACAAGCCCGTGCGGCTTGAGCGCATGATCCATTTCGTGGCGCCGCATGTGGAAAAAATGCGCGCCAAAGTCCCCGAGCTTATTAAACAGGTCGATGTGGTTTTGGGGAATTTGGAAGACGCGATCCCAGCGGCCGATAAGGAAGCGGCGCGGAAGGGGTTCATCGAGCTGGCGCGCGCGAACGATTTCGGGCGGACCGGCCTTTGGACTCGCATCAATGCGCTGAACAGCCCCTGGGTGCTGGACGACATCGTCGAGATCATGGGCGCCATCGGCAACAAGCTCGACGTAATCATGCTACCCAAGGTCGAAGGCCCTTGGGATATTTACTATCTCGATCAATTGCTGGCCCAGCTGGAGGCTAAACATGGTATTAATAAACCCGTGATGATTCATGCGCTTTTGGAAACCGCCGAAGGGGTCAACAATGTCGAGGCGATTGCCGCGGCGAGCCCCCGCATGCACGGCATGAGCCTTGGACCGGCCGATTTGGCGGCCAGCCGGGCCATGAAAACAACCCGTGTTGGCGGCGGCCATCCATCCTACGGCGTGCTGGCCGATGCCGGGGCGGATGTGGCCGCCAGGGCCTTCTATCAGCAGGATCTTTGGCATTACACAGTCGGGCGAATGGTCGATGCCTGCGCCACGCATGGCATCAAGCCGTTTTACGGGCCATTCGGGGACTTCTCGGACCCCGCGGCTTGCGAAGCACAGTTCCGCAATTCCTTCCTGCAGGGATGCGTTGGGGCATGGACCTTGCATCCCTCCCAGATCGAAATCGCCAGGCGGGTTTTCACGCCGGACCCGGCCGAGGTTGCGTTCGCGAGGCGGATTTTGGAGGCTATGCCCGATGGCACGGGAGCGGTCATGGTGGATGGGAAAATGCAGGACGACGCCACCTGGAAGCAGGCGAAGGTGATGGTTGACCTGAGCGATTTGGTCGCGGCGAAGGATGGGCCTTCGTCTTGACTTGTGGGTGAGTTTTGGTGCTGAGAGAGTGACTGGTGTCGCAATACCTTTGGGCTGATACGCAAAACGCCATGGTGAAGCAACGGCGCGCGAAATATGCGATTGGGGATGTGGTGAAACACCGCTTCTTTTCCTTCCGCGGCATTATTTTCGACGTCGACCCCGTCTTCGCCAACAGTGAGGAATGGTGGGAGTCGATCCCCGAGGATATGCGCCCGGCGAAGGACCAGCCCTTCTATCACCTGCTCGCCGAGAACGAGGAGACCGAGTACATAGCCTACGTTTCGGAGCAGAACCTGCTGGCGGACGAGAGCGGCGAGCCGCTCCGGCACCCGCAATTGGCTGAGATGTTCGATGAGCTTGAGGACGGCGGCTACCGCATCCGCAGTTCCAGCGCGAATTAGAACGCCTTCGTTCAACGCTGGGTTGGCGGCAAGAGATGAGGGAATCACCCCCCATCCTTCTCCCCCTGGGAGAAGTGACCCCTGAATTATCCGCAGCGGAATTTCTGGCGTTCCCTCTCCCATCCATATCCGCTTGCGGATATGGAAGCTCTTGAGTAGCAAGCTCGCCTTGGCGAGCTTGCGTGGGAGAGGGTCAGGATGAGGGGAGATTCCCTCTGGTTATGGCTCCGCATAGCGGCGCAATCCCTGGCAGCCGGTTAATTCAATGGCCGGTAAGCTGGATTGACGAAGTAGTTCACACCGATGCGAACCGTACTAAAGGCGGTATAGACCGCCGTCCTGTCGACAACATTGTCTTGAGGCGCCACACCCTGCAGGCGTTGGTTTCCAAGATCGATATATTGATATTCGGCTTTGGCAGACCATGCCGGCGTGAGCCTGTATTCTATGCCCCCGCCAGCGGCTAAGCCTACGCCGAAATTGTTGTCGCTAAGGTCATTGGTGAAGGGAGGTTTAGCGCCATAATCGTTTATGTGAATCTGACGATTGATGGCGCCGTAAGCGAAGCCGCCAGTGCCATAGATCAGCGCGGCGCCGGTAGCAAATCCGACGCGGCCGCGTGCCGTTCCAAAATAGTTCGTGCTCGTCGACCCTTCGAACGTCGCGGGACCGAAGTACGTTACGTTCCTGGTGAAACGGCCGGAAATTCCGGTGCCTTGAAGATCGGCCTCGAAACCGAGAACCAGGGCTGGGCTCCACGCGCCCTGCAAGTTATAGCCGATTTGGCCGCCGCCAAAACCGCCACTGAGCTTGAAACTGCCTGCGTTCGCTGTTATCGCCGGGTTCCCATCCACGAAAATCAAGTCTTTGCTGGTAGCCCAGGCACCGCCGCCATTGATGCCAAGATACATGCCATTCCAGCTCACATAAGGCATGGCGGTGCCCTTGTAGCTGCCAGTAGCCGAGGAAGCGCTGTACGTATCCGCGCCGAACGCTGGTGAAAAAAACAGCGCAACGCTTGCCGCGCCCGCAAAAATTACCGCCCGTGTCATGTCCTAACCCTAACCGCAATGGCGTTGCTGGGCCCAACTGCCCGCAAACTGCGCAGATACCCGGCTAAGCGATTCGGAGAACATTAAACAACCGTTAATGGAAACGAAGTCATTTTATCAACCGAAGGGTGCGCTAGCCTGGGGTGTCCGCCGGCGAAGACCGGACGCATTCGCTACGCACCCATTGCCATATCGTGCATGGGCCGCGTGCGTTCACGGGAAACCCGCACACCGCGGGCGCGCATATCGCGCAAGATCACATACATCTCGGCGGTCATGAGCGCGTCGTTAAGCGCATTGTGCTGGCCAAGATTGGGCAGGCCCAAATCGTCGAGGATCGAGGTGAAGCGCAGGTCGATGGCGGTGCCGGGCGGCGCGTTCCCGTATTTGCGCTCGTAGTAAAGCTCCGAGACCTCGATGCGGTTGTTCGGCAAGCCGATCTGGATGAACGGCAGGATGTGCTTGTCGAGCATCTTGATGTCGAATTCCAGGTAGTAGCCGACCAGCGGCCGCGAGCCGACGAAGTAGAGGAAATCCCGGAGGATTTTGCGGATCGGCTTCTCCTGTTCGACATCGGCCTCGCGCAGGTGGTGGATCTTCATCGAGTCCGGCGCGATCCGGGCTTCCGGCCGCACCGCCACCTCGAACGCCTCGCTGGTCAGGATGCGGTCGCCCTTGATGCGGACCGCCGCGATGGTGATGATGTCGTCTTTCGCGATGTTAAGGCCGGTCGTCTCGCAGTCGATCGACACGGCTTCGCCAGGCGGCGGCTTCTTGAACAGGAAGCGATAGGACTGGTCGCCGATGGAGGCCTGATAGAACAGCCTGAGAAGCATTTGGCCGATCATGTCAGAGCCGCCCGATTGCTTCGTATTGGTGCGGCAGAAGACCCCCTCACCCTGTCCCTCTCCCGCGAGGGGAGAGGGAACGCCTTCTCAACGGGCACACCCTGCCCCCTCTCCCCATCCGCATCCGCTCGCGGATGCGGAAGCGAAAAGAGGCAAGCTCGCCATGGCGAGCTTGCTGGGAGAGGGCTGGGGTGAGGGGGAACTTTTGCCAAGCGGCCGCCCAGATGTGCCATCATCAGAAATATCCGAGATTGAAGCGGTGGCGCACGATTTCGCGGAACTCGCGCACGACGCGGATCGCATTGCGCAGGATGTCCCGGTCCGCCGTGCTCAGCTCGTTCATGTGAACGATGGACTCGCCTTCCATGTTGCCGAGCCGGCGCGCCTTGAGCTGGGAGCGGAGCCGCAATTCCATGAACACATGCAGCGCGCTGATGAGGTTCTGGGCGAACTCCGCGTTGAAAATGCGCGTACCGGCAAGCGCATTGATCCGGTCCACGGTCCTGGTTTCGAAGATGCCCTTCTCGATGGCCAGCGTGCGGGCGCCGTGAACGATTGGGAATGTGCCGACCTTTTTGATATGCACCGCATCCGAGCGGGCGCCCACCGACACCATGAGATTGGCGAATGCACCGATGTCGGAGCTGGCGAACTGGTCGATGAAATTGGCGAAGTGAGCGAGATGGGCCTTCTCGCCGCGCATCATCTCCATGAAGGTAGTCTTTGCCCGCAGGAGCAGGTCGCTTTGCCCAGCGATGGCGACGGAATCGCAGAAGATGCCGAGGTTCATGGCGCTGTCGCCGCCGCCCGTGATGATCCAGCTCTTGAGCTGTCTCAGGAAGCTGTCGAGCGGCTGGGACCAGACCGGGTTCCGCACCATGACGTTGCCGGGGCAGGGCGGGAATCCGCAGGCTTCAAGCGATTCCGTGAATGCCTGGCGGAATTTAAGTAGGTCCGCTTCGGGCACCGGAGCGGCGAGCAAGAGGCCGTTATCCTGATCGGTCCGCACGGTCTGCTCGGCGCGCGCCTCCGAGCCCATCACGAACAGGCAGCCATTTTCCTTGATGGAAGGCGGCACGGTCAGCTCGAAAACCTTGGAGATGAGATTGCGGTTCAGGTCCGAGGTAATCTCCGCGATGACCTCCACCTTGATACCCTGCTCGTGCAGGCGCTGCACTTGCGCCTGAATGTCGCTCGCGCAAGGAACGAGGTCGGCCACGGTTTTGGCGCGGTCGATGCGGCCAGGGATGAGTTGGGAATTGCCGGCGAACAGCTCCAGTATGTCGATGTCCTGAAGCACGCCGGAATAGACGTTTCCGGAGCGGACGGCGATGCGCCGCTTCTTGTGGCGCGTCATGGCGATGAGTGCCTCGAACAGGAAGTCGTCCGGCTTCACCGAAACGACATCGAAATGCGAGATCTCCCGCACCGGCGTTTCGAGCGGCAGGCGTTTCAAGATCGCGGCCTCGCCCAAGTCCGTCCAGGTGACGATGCCGATGCGGCCTTCGTCGCGGACGAACAGCGTAATGCTGTTGCGTTCGCGCATCGCGTGCCCGGCCTCTTCGATGGTGCGGATGCCGTCGATGAAATGGGCTTCCTGGCACCGGGCCTCCTTCACCCGCAGGCGCAGCACCGATTCAAGGCCGCTCGGGTTGCGATGTTCGGCGAAGGCGTCGAGGCGCCGCGACAGCTCGGAATAAAAGAAGGCGGCAAAGGCCTGATTTTTCTGGACCAACTCAAGGATGGAGGCGCGCGGCAGCAGATAGCAGAGCGTTTCCTCTTCCGCGACGAAGCTTGCGCTTGCCGAGCCGTGCACGACGGCCTCGCTATCGAAGGTATCCTTGGCGCCCAGCATGGCCTGGGTCTCTTCGCCCACCTTTTCGGCGACCGCGCCCTTGATGATGACATAGAGGAATTCGGAGCTTCCGCCCCGCTCGACGATGACGCTGCCCGGCGCGAAATACCCGATGTCGACGGCGCCGCGAAGCCCTTCCGTCTCCGCATGGGTCAAGCGGTCGAATGGCGGATTGAGCGCGTCGAACCCGTGCATTGGTGGCGCCTCGCTAATATAACCGTCCGCCAGCGCGGTGCGCCGCGGAAGCGTTCAAAAAAAGCTATTACACACTTGCTGAATATGAAAGAGGGGCGGGATAATATTCCCGCCCCCTAAGCGTCTTAGTGCACGTGCGCGGTAGATGCGCCGATGCCGGTTTCCGAGCGCACGAATTGCGCGTCGAACGAGTCGCGCTCCTTATTTGCGCTTGCTGACCGATCAAGCATCGAGAACAGCCAGATGCCGATGAAGGCGGCTGCCATCGAGTACAGGGCCGGGTTGTCCAGCATGCCGTAGCCGAACAGCGTGAACGGTTCCTTGTTGCCGAGTGTCTTAACCCAGACTTCGTTACTGACCACGACGCCGACCGCCGAACTGAGAAGCCCGAGCATGCCGCCAACGAAGGCTCCAAAGGTTGTCGTCCCCCGCCAGAACATCGACATGACAAGCACAGGGAAGTTGACGCTCGCGGCCACGGCGAAGGCGAGGCCCACCATGTACGCGACGTTGATCTTCTCGAACATATAGCCAAGGTAGATGGCAAGGATGCCGATGGCGATCGCCGAGATCCTTGAGATGTTAACCTCGCTTTTCTCGGAAGCGCGTCCACGTGCGATAACCGAGGCGTAAAGGTCGTGGCTGACCGCGGAAGCGGCAGAGAGCGTCAAGCCCGCCACCACCGCAAGGATGGTTGCGAATGCCACGGCGGAGATGAAGCCGTAGAGCAGCGAGCCGCCCGTCGCCTTCGCCAAATTGATCGCCGCCATATTGGTGCCGCCGAGCAAGCCCGTGGCCACAATCTTCCCGTCCTTGAAGAACGACGGATCGTTCATCAGAAGCGCGATGGCGCCGAACCCGATGATGAAGGTCAGGATGTAGAAGTAACCGATGAAGCCGGTCGCGAAGAACACCGACCTGCGGGCCTGCTTGGCATCGGCAACGGTGAAGAACCGCATCAGGATGTGCGGAAGGCCAGCCGTGCCGAACATGAGGGCAAGGCCCAGCGAGATCGCGGAGATGGGATCTTTGACAAGATTGCCCGGCCCCATGATCGATACGCCCTTCGGATGGACCTTCGTTGCCTCGGTGAACAGCGCCTCTGGGTTAAAGTGGAACTTAATCAGCACGAGGGTTGCGATGAGCGTCGCGCCGAACAGCAGGAGGCAGGCCTTGATGATCTGCACCCAGGTCGTGGCTTTCATGCCGCCGAAGGCCACGTAGATGATCATCAGCGTGCCAACGATGACGACGGCATGCAGGTATTCGAGGCCGAACAGGAGCTGGATCAGCTTGCCCGCGCCAACCATCTGCGCGATGAGATAGAACGCAACCACGGCAAACGTGCCGATGGCCGACAGGATGCGGATCCAGGTCTGGTCGAGCCGGAAAGAGGCAACGTCGGCGAAGGTGAACTTGCCGAGATTGCGCAGCCGCTCCGCGATCAGGAACAGAATGATGGGCCAGCCCACAAGCCAGCCGACGGAATAGATCAGGCCATCGTAGCCGGTAGCGAACACAAGGCCCGAAATTCCCAGAAACGACGCGGCCGACATATAGTCGCCCGCCATGGCGAGGCCGTTCTGCAGGCCGGTGATGCCGCCGCCCGCCGCGTAAAAGTCGGACGCCGATTTCGTCCGCTTGGCGGCAACGTAGGTGATGACCAGGGTCAGGCCCACGAACACGCCGAACATGACGATAGCTTCGATATTCAAACCCTGCTTTTCGGCAGCGCCAGAGATAGCGTCGGCGAATGACGGCGATATCGAAAACGCGGCTGCCGCAAGCCCAAGCGCAATGGATGCAATACCTTTTCCAATACTCATTTCGTGATCTCCTGGACGAGTTCGCGAGTCATATCGTCGTAGCGGGTGTTCGCCCGGCCGACGTAAATTCCGGTGACGATAAAGGCGAAAACGATAACGCCGAGGCCAATCGGGATGCCGATGGTTGCGACCGAGCCCGCCCAGAGGGGCGTGGCGAGAAAGCCGGGCTTATATGCGACGAGTAGTATGAACGCTTGATAGACAGCCAGCATCAGGATGGACAGGGTCCAGGCGAAGATGGTGCGGCTGCGAACCAGCTCCTTGAACTTCGGATTTTCCGCTATGGAATGGTAGGCCGATTCTTGCATCGGTTTCCTCCGGGAGTATGCAGTTAGCTCATTCTTAAGATGCGGCTCAGTTTTGGTTTCGATCGCAGTCAAATGCAATCCAACTTAAGATACAGCCCCGCGCTACATCCCCCCGGTTTGCGAAACGGCTCGCGCCTGGGTGCAAAAATGGCACAGTTGTATTGGCTGGGTTCGTTCCGGCGCCTGCCTACGGTATTGAAAAGATTGGCTATTTTATCGATGACAGCCAAGCCGCGCATGGCGGTGGCGCAGGGTCGGCTTTGGTATGCTGGCCACAAGTCTTATTTCACCGCCTCGCCCGGATAAACGCCCCACAGGTTTTTTTGCGGCGCCCAGCCATTCTGCTGGCCGGCATAGACCTCGCAGGCCTCTCCGTCGCAGCTTTTGATATCCACGATGGCGCCCGGTTCCATCTGGGCGACCGTGGCGGAACCGCCGCGCGTGGAGGTAAGCGTGAAAACCGTGCGCTCCTTGACCCAGGGCGCAACCACCGCGGTGCGCCGGGCGCTTAAAAGCGGCGCCGCAACCCATCCAGTGACGCCGTCGCTGTCGCGCACCTGGCGCCAAGCCTCGAACTCGGCCAGAACCTCCACCGGCAGGCCGGCACGCTTGAACACCCAGGCGATCTGGTAATCGGGGCCGGGGCCGACGCGCGCGTTCACCTCGCTGGCTTTCAGGCTGACGAATCGTGGAATCGGCAGCCCGGTGACGGTGCCGGGCTGGCGGCCAGTGCTATCCTGGGCCTGGGCCGCAGCCGTCCACGCCAGTGTGATCGCGGCCAATAGACCGCAGCTAATGGGAGCCTTTGTCATCCTGAGCCGTATCTGGTAGATAAACTAGAGCGAAATTGCGTCTCCTAAGATCCATGAAGGCTGTAACGGCCAATCCAGGCACCCAATGACTACACAGAATGTAAAAGTCGTCGTAACCCGCAAGCTTCCCGAACTCGTCGAGGCTCGCATGCGCGAGCTGTTCGACGTGACGCTCAACCAATCCGATGCGCCGATGACGCGGGACCAGCTAGCGGCTGCGATGCGTAACGCCGCCGTGCTCGTTCCTACCGTAACCGACAGAATTGACAAGGCGCTTCTTTCGCTGGCGGGGCCTCAACTGAAGCTTATCGCCAACTATGGCACCGGCGTCGATAACATCGACCTCGAAACCGCCCGCAACCGCGGCATTATCGTCACGAACACGCCGGGAATCCTGACCGAGGACACCGCCGATATGACCATGGCGCTGATCCTCGCGGTCCCGCGCAGGCTGGTCGAGGGGGCCGTCTACCTGGCCGAGGGGCGCGAATGGCACGGCTGGTCGCCGACCTGGATGCTCGGCCATCGCATCTGGGGCAAGAAGCTCGGCATCATCGGCATGGGCCGGATCGGCCGCGCGGTTGCGCGCCGGGCCAAGGCATTCGGGCTTTCCATCAACTACCACAACCGGCGCCGCGTGCCCGCCGCGGTGGAAGAGGAACTGGGGGCGAGCTATTGGGAGAGCCTCGACCAGATGCTCGCTAATATGGACATCGTCTCGGTGAACTGCCCGCACACGCCCGCGACCTTCCATCTGCTCTCGGCGCGGCGGCTCAAGCTGATGAAGCCCACGGCCTATATCGTCAATACGGCGCGCGGCGAGGTGATCGACGAGAACGCGCTCGCGCGCATGGTGGACGCGGGCGAGATCGGGGGCGCCGGGCTCGATGTGTTCGAGAACGAGCCGGCCATCAATCCAAAGCTCTTGAAGAACCCCAGGGTGGTGCTGCTGCCGCACCTGGGCTCGGCGACGCTTGAAGGCCGTCTCGACATGGGCGAGAAGGTCATCATCAACATCCGCACCTTCCTCGACGGGCATAATCCGCCGGACCGGGTGCACGCGGCGATGTTCTGAAGAACTGCCGGGCGCGGGCGCGATTTCCCGCCCGGCCGCGAGGCCCGGTGTAACGTTAAGGTTTCGCGCTGCCCTGTAGCCCATTTTGGGCGCTGGGCGGCGCTTTCCAATTTTGAAGCAATTTAGCAGACAAGTCTTGAGTAAGCGTTAAGTCTGCCCGCGAGGCCTTATCGCATTGATATGTCGCCGATAATTATGGATATGGGCGCACACAGGGTGACTTGCTTTGGTTAATTTCAAACTTCGGTTTATATTTAACGGGATCTTCGAAACCTGAAAAACAACCCAAAAACGCGAAAAAATCCGCAAAATTTGCGCGAAAATTGCATGGCGTTCGCGCGTTTACTGTGTTCGTATTTACCATGATGGCGGCTTAGGCGAAGTACACCGTCCGTTAAGATATGCTGTGAGGCAGAAGAGCGCCGTTCCCAGCCGCCGCATGGCGGGCAGACTGGAGTGCCCAGCGCAAACAAAAAGTCACGGACAGTTTTCAGAATCGGGCTGGCCGGCCGCACGGATAAGGGCTCCCGGAAGGCGTCGCGCGAAGCGCGGACTTGGCGGGGTCGAGAAAGCCATGCTTGCTGGCAGCTCGCTTGCCGCCCGCAATTTAAACTAAATATCCATTATCTCAAACACAAGATGCGGACGCGCAAACTGCGCGTCCGCCCCCCCTCTGCCCCCAAACTATTTCAGGCCGCCTTCGCCACCCACATGGTAGTTCAGGCCAAGCTTAACCGCATCGGCGGTAACCGAAACATCCGTCTTGCCATTTGTAATCGTGGATGTGTAATGACCACCCGCATGATTACACCCGGCACAGGGAATACTGTATGCTGCGGGATTAAAACTGGATGACATGCTTCCGAAGTCGAAGTGCTGGAATTCTGCTTTGAGCGACCAAGCCGGGCTCACTGCATATTCGACGCCTGCCCCCACAGTCCAGCCCACCATGGTTTCGCTGTGGTCCGCATCGAATGGCGAGCGGGCAACCTTAGCCCCTGCGGCAGGGGTGCAAGTCCCGGCCGTCAAACAATTCCCCCCCTCGTAATGCGTCTTGGAACTTGCATCTAGAATCGCAGCGCCGCCTTTGACGTAGAGGAGTGAACGATCCACTGTGTAGCCAAGACGGGCGGTAAGATCGCCATACAAATCGCTCGATGTCGAATAATTTGCAGTCACTGTGCACATTTCGCCGGAATAATCGACTTTTGGAGTTCCGGCGGTATAGTATCCGGTGCACTTGCCATTTGGGGTTGTCAGGTCTTTTGCAGTTTTGCTCGCTGAAATGTTGAGATAGCCGATATCGCCTTCAAAACCGAACACGAAGTGTCCGCGCTGGACATTGTATCCGGCCTGCGCGCCGCCGATGAAGCCGGTGTTGCTGGCGCTGAAGCTGTGCTCAGGATCGCCGACGTAATCGAATTGATCGTGCAGCTTGGTATTGCCCCACGCGCCGCCGGCGTGTCCGCCGAAATAGAAGCCGCCCCAATACGGCATGACCACATAGGGTGTGTCCTTGAGGCTGCCGCCAAGATCGGCTGCGGACGCCGGCAGGCTGAGAGGAGCAAACTGCATGGCCGCCCCCGCAGCCAATACAAAAGCAAAGCTAACTTTCTTCATTACTATACCCCACGTACTAACTTAAGGTTGAGAGTGGTGCTGTTTTTCACGCAGTACGTGTATTGCGCTCCCCCAAAGTGTGCGAAATACTGCGACTATCTAGTACCATCTAAGAGGACTTGTGGGTGTGTCAAAAAGTCTTTATGCGGAGATGCCTCAGTTCTGTGACTTTTTTGCCATTATGTCTGGGCGGCCCGCCTCGATGTGATGTGTGGAGAGTGTTTTGCTGGGCGCAGACTTGGCGGATTCAAGAAAGCCGCGCTTGCTGGCCGCTTATGTGCCAGTCGAATTAAAGCTAAATGTCCATTATTGCGGAATACGAAGGCGGTCGCGCAAGAGATGCGTCCGCCTCCTCATTGTCCGAGCTATTTCAGGCCGGCTTAGTTATTCATGCGATAGTTCAGGCCGAACTTGACAGCGTCAACGGCAATCGAAGTATCGGTCTTGCCGTTAAGGGTTGCAGTCCCAAGGAGAACAGGCTTGCTGTTGCTATATGAATTGGACATGCTTCCGAAATCGAAGTGCTGGTATTCGGCTTTGATTGACCAGGATGGGTTAATCGCGACTTCGGCGCCTGCTCCGATGGTCCAGCCCACCAGCGTTTCGCTGTGGTCGAAATCGAACGGCACTTTTCCGTTGGAATAGGGTGCAACGGCGAGGGTATTGCCGTCGTAATGTGTCTTGAGATCGGCGTTCAGGAATGCAACGCCGCCCTTGCCGTAAAAGAGCATCCGATTTGTCGCATACCCGACACGGCCGGTGAGGTCGCCATATAAACCGCCGGATGTGTCGTACTGTCCGCTTATATTATGGTACTCCAAGGGAGAGCAGGCTAGGTCCTTACAATATTTGTCGGCTCCATGTGCCTTTAGACCAAGATAGCCGATATCGCCTTCCACGCCGAACACGAGGTTGCCCTGCTGCACGTTGTATCCGGCCTGCGCACCGCCCATCGCCGATGTGGACTTGGTGCTCCCGTTCATCTGGGGATCGCCATAGTAGTCGAAGTTGTCGTTCACGTTGACGCTGCCCCACGCACCGCCACCATGCACACCGAAATAGAGGCCTTGCCAGGGCATCACCACATACGGTGTGTCCTTGTAGCCGCCCCTCAGATCGGCTGCCGCTGCCTGCCCGCTCAAAGGAGCGAGCTGCAAGATTGTTGTTGCTGCCAAAGCTATTATAAGTTGAGATTTACTCATTGTTCCACCCCACGTGGGTCCTCAAGACGGTTGAAATGCAAGACCACTTCAACGAGAGGATGCTTTTTATGCCTCGCGTTTGAAAATAGTCTTGGGATTTACTATCATCTGCGAGCGTAAATGTGTGTGTAATTAAGTAGTGGTATTGTGGAATCGCGACTTTGTGCTCTTTTTACATCAGTTTCACTTGTGCAATAGCCTGAAGCAGCGCGGAGGTTGCGGAGGCGGCGCGAAGTGCCGGATACTGCCGGAGTTATACCAATTGCCGGAAGTCCTGACCGTTTTCCGTCATTGCGAGGGGCATCGCCCCGAAGCAATTCAGAGCCGCAAGCCGCAGCGCCCATTTCTGGGTCGCCGCGGCACGTTCCGTGCCTCGCGATGACGGCGCAGTGCCGGAGCGGCCGGAACTTTTGGCGGCTGGAATTGAGCGCGCGATGGCTTCGGCCGCCGCGGCCGCCTCGCCATGACAATTGCGGAAGATGGAGCGCCCTAAGGCATCGCTCCGGAATAACTGCGCCGTCTGGCTTGTTCTTTTGACCGCCTGCCGCGCTGCAGAAAGGGTTACATATCTTGGATATGCGCCCCTTTCTGCACCTTGCAGCCGGTCAAAATTCCGGCGCCTTCCGGCTCACTTATTCCGGAGCGATGCCTAAAGCCCGAGGGTTTCGAGGATCAGCGTATTAACGCTGTTTACGTCGCAGAAGCGCAAGGCGAGGCGCCTGCTTTCCTGCGCCATCGAGGGCAGGAGATCGGGCCGCTGCAGAATTTGCGTCGCGGCCCGCGCGATGGAGCCTGCGTCGCGGACCGCCACGCGATAGCCGTTCAAGCCCTGCCGGACGAAATCGCGGCAGCTTCGCGTATCGGTGGCGATGAGTGGACGCCCGGTGGCCAAAGCCTGGTAGACCGAGCGGGGCGCACCGTTGCCGTATGATGGGGCGACAATCACATGGCAGCGCGCGATCGCCGAAACCGCGTCGTCGACCGGGCCGATATACTGGATGAATTCCCGGTAAGGCTTGAGATCGGCGGCTGACAGCGGGGAAACCATGCTGCCCGGGGTGCTTGCCAGGAAGAAGCGGGCACGGCGCGATTTTTGCCGCACCGCCTTGGCCGCCTCGCAATATTCGATGACGCCTTGCAGCCGGTCGAGCGGGGCCGCCATGAGGAAGAGCAGGCCGCGGTCGAGCGGCGGAAGCTCGCGCTGCACAGTCCGCCTTAGATCCTCTCCCCAGCCGCCAACGATGTAATGTAGCTTGGATTTCGAGAGGAGATTACGGTCCCGCACATAATCGCGGTCGTGCGGGCTGTGAAAGATCACGGAGTCGCTCCACGCGAAAATTGCGCGGTACATCGCCTTCATGGCTTGGCGCTCGCCCCAGGCCGAGGCGCCGGCGCCTTCCATGAAGGCGGGGCCAAGCTCGGGCACGATGGTGACGACCTTGGGAATGCGGGCCATTTTGGCGGCCGCGACGCTGGTGGCGCCATTTCTCGCCGATTGCACCAGCACCACATCGGGGTAGGCGTCGGCCAGGATCGTGCTCAGCTCCCTCATGCGGCGGTATTTGTCGAGGAACGCGAGCTGCGCGGGAAGGGAATAGGCCTCCGCGCCCATCTGCGCGAGCTGCCGCAAATCCTTGCTGGAAAGCGCCGGCGCGAATGCGAGCACGCGGTGCCCGCGCTGAAGCATATCGCGGATGAGACCGCCGCAAACGCCGGTCAGGGCAGCTCCGGACGGCGCGGCGATGGCGGCGCGCTTCCTGCGCGTGGGCGAGGGGAGATATTCCCGATAGGCGTCACCTTCGCGGGAACCATATCCGTCATCCGGGATTGCATCCAATATGGCCCGCATCGGGAACGAAGCACCCCAGAACAGCATGAACAAAACAGCGCCAAGGCCCTTTTAGCCCGATTGGCCGGCCTGGTCAAAGGCTTCGCTCAAGCCATTGCAATCGATGAAAAATTCGCTTGTGACGAAATATTGATAAGTGGCTTTGCACTTCGGTACAAGTTTTGCGTCTTTTAACATCGGATCTACATTTTTTGAATCGAAGCTGACAATCAAAGCCATAGGGAATGGCAAATGTGGGAAACGTCCGTTATGAGTGTAGAAATAGCTACAAGAACCGAAGTCTGCCTTGGCTCCAATTCTGGCCGGCTGCCCGTATTCAATCAAATAGCGCAGGGCTTCTTGAAAACGCTGGCGAGCCATGGGGCGAGCAGCGAGGTTCCTGCCTGCCTGGGCTATCTGGATGGCAATGTCAAAATCGATGGCGCCGCCTATTCACGCCGCTTGGTGGTCCTGGCGGTCGAGGACCTGAAGCAGCAGATCGAGGCGCCGCTGCCGCTGGCCGGCGAGGTTTATGAGCTGATGCGCCTTCTCGAACTCGATCCGATCCCGGAGCTGAGGCTTTATCGCGATCTCGCCACGGCCATTCTGAGGATCGACGCGGTCTTGCACCTCGCCCGGATACGTGGCGCGATGGAGCCGGCCGGCGGCAAGCGCGTCTATCATTAAGAAGCGCCGCTACCGCGGGCATTCAGCCTATTGCGTTGCAGGCGCCGCCGCCGGGGCCGCTGCCGCCGTGGCGTCCGCCTTGACGCGCGCGACCATGGAGGCGAGCCCGTTCGAGCGCTGGGGCGTCAAATGGCTGTCGAGGCCGAGCTGGGCCAGGACCGCCTTTTCATCGATGCCCAGGATTTCGCCCGCCTTCTTGCCGGAGTATAGCGCGAACAGCACCGCGATCAGCCCCCGGACGATGTGTGCGTCGCTGTCGCCCCGGAAGCGGAGCACGGCATCGCGGCCGCTCCCCCGCGTCTCCGTAATCAGCCACACCTGGCTTGCGCAGCCGCGTACTTTATAAACCGGGCTGTGCTCGCCCTCGGTCAGCGGCTCAAGCCCGCGGCCCAGCTCGATCAGATAGCTATACCGATCCTCCCATTCGTCGAGTACACTAAAATTGTCGATGATTTCTTCGATCTGCATCCCGCCCATCCCAAAAGCGCATCTCCAATTTACCTCATGGCTTTCCGGCGATTGTCAAGGCGCCGGACTCGTTCCGGCGGCCGCGATTGTCCAAACCTCAAGATCGCTGCGGCAATTTTGCACGCTACCCCGGCGCATTTCGATCGAGCCCATTTCCTACGCATCCTGCTCATTTGGCGAGTTTTGGAGCGGCTCCCGATTTTGATCCGCCGTTTCAATTCCGGATCGTTAAGTTATGGCGTTATACCAAGTGCGGCTGCCCCTTTCCCAAGGTGCCGGCAAACGGCCCGCCGACCCAGCTCTAAGGGGAGACGGGGCGGAACTGCTACTGTTAGACCGGATTTGACATGACAAAGCTTAGCGTTCTCGTCGTAGGCGGCGGCATTTTCGGACTGTGGCAGGCCTTCGAGCTGGCGCGGCGCGGGCACGCAGTCGCCTTGCGCGAGGCGATGCCCGAGCGGCAGACCGGCGGTGCCAGCCGCTTCGCGGGCGCGATGCTCGCTCCCGATTGCGAGGCGGAGGGGGCCGAGCCCATCATCCGCGAGTTGGGCTTCGCCGGCCTCAAGCTGTGGCGCGAGGCATACCCCGAGGTGGTGGCAGCCGGCACGCTCGTTGTCGCCGCACCCCGCGACCAGGCAGACCTCGCCCATTTCGCCCGGCAAACGCAAGGGCACGAGCATGCCCACGCGGAACGCATCGCGGCACTCGAACCCGAGCTTGCCGGCCGCTTTTCGCAAGGGCTTTTCTTTCCGCATGAAGCGCACCTCGTGCCCCGCCGGGGGCTCGATTTCCTCGTGTCCGAGCTTCGCCGCTTGGGTGCCACGCTGCATTTCGAAAGCCCCGCCGCCGGCCCGCTCTGGCTTGCGGCAAGCGCTGGCGAAGCCGTGATCGACTGCCGGGGGCTCGCCGCGCAAAGCGAATTTCCGGACCTGCGCGGCGTGCGCGGCGAGATGGCGATCCTGAGCGCACCCGATGTGCACCTGTCGCGGCCCGTCCGGCTTTTGCATCCCCGCTTCCGGCTCTATGTGGTGCCCTGGGGCGATAGCCTCTATATGATCGGCGCGACGCAGATCGAAAGCCAGGATGGCGGGCCGGTGCGCCTGCGCTCGGCACTCGACCTGCTCGGCACCGCCTATGCGCTGGCCCCTTCCTTCGGCGAGGCGCAAATTCTGGAGATGTCGGCGGGCGTCAGGCCCTCCTTCCCGGACAACATCCCGAAGATTATTGTGCGCGGCCGCACCATCAGCGTGAATGGCGCTTTCCGGCATGGCTACATGCTGGCGCCCGCGATGGCAGCACTCACCGCTGACTACCTCGAAACCGGGAAGGCGGACTCGCCGGTGTTCATTTTGTAAGGAACCTAATTTACGCCCAGAAATTTCAGTAAATCTATGGCCGAGCGAATCACAAGGAGCATGCCATGAGCGATGCTGACAAGATTTCGACGGAGCGTACGCGGGATTGGCCCCGTGCCGGATTTTCGGTTGTATTCCTTTTTCTTTTCGCTTGCGGGCAGGCTCTGTTCCAAGCGACCGCCATCGTTCAGCTAATCTGGTTCCTTATTGCCAAGGAGCCGAACCCGTTCCTGCAACGCTTCGGGGTGTCGCTTGGCCGCTGGCTCGCCGAGGTTGCGCGCTACGTCTTCATGGAGACGGACGAGAAGCCGTTTCCCTGGATGGCCTGGCCCAGCGTTTAGCGCCGTCCGGTTCCCGCCTGGAACCTTCCTCTATGAAGCGAATTCTGCTGGCTGTCAGCGTTTTCGTCGCGGCGGCGGCTGGTCTTCGACCATTGCAAACGCGGCATAAGAGAAGCGCTCGATGCGGCCACGCGCGGCGCCGTGAGGGCGAATACGGGAGCGCCGGCGCCCTGGCCGGGTTCACAGGAACCGCGCCAAAGCGTTCACGCCGCCTTGAGCGGCCGGCGGAAGGAGACTGTGCCGCGTTTCGAGTCCGCAACGAAACCGGCGAGTTCCTTGGCCGATTGGAATGCCGCCGGCTGCCCGGCGGCCGTGGCGAGCCTATCTTCGAGCAGCCCGTCGCCGTGGAACAATATCCGCAAGGTGCGTTTCAGGCTTGCGATTTCCTCTTCGCTCATGCCGCCTCGCTGCAAGCCGACGAGGTTCAAGCCCACAAGATGGGCGCGATCCCCTTGCGCGAGGCAATATGGCGGAACGTCCTGGGTGACGATCGCGCCCCCGGACACGAACGCTTGCCGCCCGATGCGGACGAACTGATGAACCCCAACCAGCGCGCTCAGTATGGCTCCGTCGCCCACGTCGATGTGACCGGCAAGCCCGGTCGAATTTCCCATCCGGATGTCGTCCCCGAGCACACAGTCATGGGCGACATGGGAGCAGGCCATGAAGAGATTGCCGTTTCCGATTACCGTTTTGCCGCGGCCGCCTTCCGTTCCCGGCTGAAGCGTCACGTATTCGCGGACGATATTGCGGTCGCCGATCGTTAAGATCGTATCTTCGCCGTGGTATTTCAAATCCTGGGGAGCGGCGCCAATCGAGGCGAATTGGTAGATCGTATTGCCGTCTCCGATGACGGTGTGCCCCTCGATGACAACGTGGGAGCCAATCCGGTTGCCGGAGCCGATGCGAACCCCTTCGCCGATGACTGAATAGGGGCCGATAACCGTGCCTGCGCCGATTACAGCGGTAGGGGCGATGACGGCGGTCGAATGAATCGCGGCCGGATCAACCTTGGAATCAAGCATAAAGATACTCCGCCCGCTGCCAAACGCATCACTTCTGCGGGCATACGCATATTCGCAGAATACAGCAAATGACGTGTTGTGACGAAATATTTCGGAATAAGTCCCCCAGACAGTGGCGGATTTACCGCCCAATCATGCCAAATTCATCCAAACGATTTACCGTCATTATTGCCTACACGCAGAAGGTGTTATCGGTAAAGGTTACAAACGCGAGCGTTAGTTGCGATCCGGCGCCTGCGTGGCGGCGTTATATTCCTTCGTATTCGGCCCAGCAATCCGGTGTTTCGAAAACTTTCACGCTGGCGAGTTGCGGAAGTGCCGGCCTGCCGCGCTCCCAGATCCAGATGGCGATGTTTTCGGCGGTGGGGTTTTCGAGGCCTGGCACCTGATTGAGGCAGTTGTTGCCGAGCTGCGCGAGAAGCGGCGCGAAGGCGGCCTCAACGTCGAAGAAGTCGGCTACGAAGCCGGTCACGGGATCGATCGCGCCTTCGAGCCTGAGTTCGACGCGGTAGGAATGGCCGTGCATGCGCCGGCAGCGATGCGTGGGCGGTACGTGCGGCAGCATATGCGCCGCCTCGAAGGTGAAAGCCTGGGTGATTTTCATTCGATCATTCCGGAGTGGAAGGCCCCCTCACCCCCCAGCCCCTCTCCCGCAAGGGGAGAGGGGAGTCTAGCTGTGCCCGTTGAGCGGGCGTTCCCCTCTCCCCTCGCGGGAGAGGGGACAGGGGTGAGGGGCCTTTTTCAAGAGATAAACATCATGCCGCCGCCACGGGCGCACAGCCGGCCACACCGCGCGTGTAGCCGTCGACGAGCGCACCGGGCAGGTTAAGCGCCGAAAGCTTGGAACGCGCCGCGTCGGGCGCAACCGCGCCGTCGAGCAGGTCGCGGTAGATCGCGCTCACGGCGCACATATCCGCGGTGTGGGGCGACAGCCGCAGGCGCCGGATGCCGTGAGCAGTGGCTTCGTCCGCCGTGGGGCAGTAAGCCTGCACGCCCTGCGAAAGCGTCTGCACGCCATTCACGGCGAGGAAGTGCTGGCCGTCGATGGTATCGACGCCAAGCCCGTCCGGGTCCTTCTCGCAGACGAACTGGCAGGAATCCTTATGCAGGCCGTGCAGCCGCGCATGATAGCAGCGGCTCGACAGCGCGAGCGGCAGCCGGCCGAAGGCGAACGCCTCGATCTCAAGCTCAGGGCAGGCGCGCGCGATCAAGCCCATGGAGGCGAGCGGCAATTCGACCGGCAGGCAGACCGCCACCGCGCCGCGCGACGCCATGAACCGCGCCGCCCGCTCGTTGTAGACGTTGACAGGCGGCCCAACCACGAATGGCCGGCCGGCGCGGGCGGGGAGCGCGGTCACGTCGTTCATCTCGACCAGATGATCGCCGCGGCAGAAGTCCGCGACGGTCTTGCGCTCGCGCGGGGAGGCGGGCAGGGAGAGCGTGGAAAGCACCACCTCCTTGCCGGCATCCTCCAGCCACCCGATGGCATCCATCCAGACCGCATCCGTAAACGGCATCCGCTTGCCGCACACCACCTCGCCAAGATGCACGCGGTCGAATTTCGAATTTTCCGCGATGCCCTTGTAAAAGGCGCGGAGCCGGTCCGCGTCCCAGTTGAAGAGCACCGGCCCGAGCGTCAGTCCGATCTTGCTCACGCTCACCTCCACGATTTCTTGTA
>PMBZ01000256.1 GCA_003153975.1 Hyphomicrobiales bacterium | reverse complement strand
AAGGACACCGCCGGCCCGGCCGTGAACCCGATGATCAAGATCACGAACATCGTGGCGCTCCTGATCCTCGCGGTCCTCGCGCACCACTAAGACGCATCGCGCATCGCGAAACGGAAATGGCCGGGCTCATCCCCGGCCATTTTGATTTTTGGTCCACAAGCCCGATTGCCGCGAGCCGGCTATGTGGCGCGAATACATCGCTTGCCTCGCATGCGCGCCTGAGTTCGTTTCCAGCCAAGGGCAGTTCGCCCACGGCCTAGACCCGTGCCACCAAGGCGGCTATTCAGTATGCCGAAGGGCCAAGTTTTGGCGGGCTCGAACAAGGCATTATTGGGGGCAGAACGGCGTAATCGCACCGGCGCCCGCAGCCAGGCTTGGGGGTCTCCAATGAACGTCATTGCTTCTTTGTCGCTGAAGTTTAACAAGTTCCTTCATTTCACAATCGAAGGGAACCCAGTTCCAACCGGCGCCGATCTCTGGGGCATCTCGCTTGGGGCGATGTATGGCGTGGTGCAGGGGGGAGCGAGTTTCAGCCTGCCGGTGCCGAGCTTTTTTACCGCGCAAAGCAGGTGGATACTGCGAGAGTTTTGGGGTATCGACGGCAATACCAGGGCAGGGAAGCGTGAGCGAACTACTGGAGTCGAGTCTACGTCGACGGCGAACGATGTAATAAAGCAATACGCTTGGAATTGGGCCTATTATTTTAGCGTTGAGTACAATAAAACCGCGAAGCATGCTCAGGTTATTGACGTACTTGAGTGGCTGGTCCATGAAGGACATCGCGCTGACCCTCAATATGTGGCCGGAAACCCAGAGGCGGCACAGGATATGCTTGCCTGGGATCTTGCGCGCGCGGTAATGGTGGCTCGTCTCGCCTTATGCGCGGGATACTTAAGCGACGCGGAAACGCTCGCCTACATCCGTGCAGCGGCAATCGAAGCGCAGCAGGCATTTTCCTCGTGGGAAGACTACGGCCGCCACTATCTGAAAGGACTCGAGCGGTGGGCGGGGAAACCTGTCAGGGCATATGAGAGAGCGGTCGATTTTCTGTTGAAGGACCCCGGCTCGCCGTGGCGCCGGCTCGATTGGCATGCCCGCCTTATTCATCCTGAATTTGAAAAGGTGGAAAAAGGCCCCCTGGGCGGACTCGTATATTGGAGACGTGTCCAGGGTGGAAAAGCGGTCCTGATGGTCCTGATTGCGGCCATGGTTACCGTGATTTTGTTGGGGCTGCAATTAAAAGACAATCTTTCTGGCCCGATGGGGGCGCACAAAACCGTTGTCTCTAAAACTGCGGACCGGGAATTTTCTGATCTGAATATCAATTTTGTTGCTTCGGCGAGCAAAACTATCGCTGTACTTGCTACATCCTCGGAAAGTCATCCCATTGGCGAGTTCCGGTATGGCGTCGATTCCCCGATCCCCGACAAAACCATGGCTGTTGGGCGGGAGCGCGAGAACGGACGCTACCCAACGTCCATCTATCTGCCGAAAGGAACGCGCTTTCTGACCTTGCAAGTGCGCTTCGACGACGGCTCTCCATCGCCGGTACGCCGGTACGCCGGTTCGAGGTTCCAAGTCATGTGAGGGGCGCGAATTAGGGGAACCTGACCGTGGCGCCAAATTCCCCGGTCCAGGAAGTCAAGCGATACCTTCCGGGAAGGTCCCCGGTGGAAACATGAGAGCGGTCCGGCGTCTTCAGCTATTCGCCGGTGCCGGCCTTGCCGGAGCCTGGCCCGAACTTATCGGCGTGCAACTCGCCGCCGGTCGCCCAGTTCTCGCGCTCGTATTCCTCGATCAGCACCGTTACCCATTCCGGGCGTACATCCAGGATGTCGGCCGCCGCCTTGGTGAAGGCTTCCGCCAGCGCGCGCTTCGTCTCGATGGGGCGGCCCTTGGCGAGCCGGATTGTAATGACGGGCATGGCTTGGCGCTCAATGCAGATCGAGCGCGCTGAGCGTCACGGCCAGCTCCGGCGCGAACGCGGGCACCAGTTCCACGCCGGGACCATGATCCACGATATCGAGGTAGCCCTGGGGCGATGGCTTCCTGTGCACGCGCGTCTCAAGCCGCACCGCGTGGATCACCCACAGCTCGGGAATGCCGAAGCTCGCGTAGATCGCGGCCTTGCGGCCCGTATCGTAGGCGTAACTCGAATCCGCGACCTCAACCGCGAAATGCGCAGTTTCCGGCTTCAAGCCCGCGATACCGGCTGCATTGTCCCAGAAGATGAAATCCGGTTCGATATAGGTGTCTGGCGTCAGGCGGAAGGTGGTTTCGGTCACGAAAGTGAACCGCTCCGGCAGGCGCCTGGCCCAATGGATGGTTAGGCGCGCTTTCATGATTTCGTGATGGTTGCCCTTCGGCGACATCGGCACAACCTCCCCGCCGATCAGCTCGATGCGCTCGTGCTCGTCGAGGATGCCGGCCGCGACCATGGCCTCAAGCTCGGCCACGGTAAAGCGGCGCCGGGGCAGGCCCTCGGCCGCTTGCGTCATTGGCTCCAAATTTCTCTCGCGCAGTTGCATCGCTGTCATGCTGCCATTCTACCGCATCCACGCCCCGCCGCAAAGCTCTCCGCCGCACCGTCTCTACGGGGCTCTCCGGCGCTTCGTTGCGGGTGACACGCGCAATTGCGCCCCGCCGGTCTTGAGGCCACACCCTTTATGGGGCCACTTTACGGTTACGCTCCCGTAAAAGAATAGGATACGCGCATCCAGTCAGGATAGCCGGGCGTGCCAATAGCCCGGCTTGCGGTGGAGGTGCATGAACGCCACGATGGTGACCGCATCGCCGCGCACGCGGTAAATTATGGCATAGGGAAATTTATGGACATTGCACTTGCGCGCGTCGCGCACCGCCTTCGGATAGAGCGCTGGGTTTTCCACAATGCGCGCGGCAGCGGCCTGAAATTCCGCGTGGAGCCGCTCGCCCAATCCGGTCTTCTGGCCGTCGAGATAGGCGGCGGCCCGGTCCAGCTCCTGCTGCGCCGCCCTGGTGACAACGGCCTTCACGCGGGCCGCTTATAGGTAACCTCGCGGATGTCGACCACCTCCATCTCGCCCCGGTCGAGCGCATCGAGGCGGCTTTCGATCTCCGCTGCCCAATCGGGATCGAGGGCGTCATCTCCGAACAGCACCGCGAGCCGGTCCAGCAACTCCGCCTTCTCTCCCGGTGTCAGCGCCCGCGCCTTTTCGAGGATCGCATCGACATTTTCGCTCATGCCCGCCACTCCTGGCCGTTTGCCTGAATACTAACATGGCGGAAGGAGTAGGTGCATGCAACATGCGTACAGGCTGATGTTACTTCGCGGCAATCCGGCGCTTCGTTGCGGGTGACACGCGCAATTGCGGCCTGCTGGATTTGAGGCCCCGCCCGGCATACTCTTACCGCACGACCAAGCTAGCTCCTCGACGAAGCCGTAAACGCCGTCCGGCGCCAGCCCATCCATGACCAGTAAAGCCGCCGCGACCGTTCGCCAAAGGCTCAGCTCCTTCGTGCCTATATTGGAGCGGGCGCTCTCGGCGAACTCATAAACGAACCCGCCGGCTGCGCAACTGGCGCCGTCAGCCGGCTGCGGCGCGCTCGATACTTTCCGCTTCCTCCTTCGGAAGCTTGCTGCGCGCCATTTTCAGATCGTAGCCGGTTTGCAGGTTCAGCCAGAACTCGGGCGAATTGCCGAAGAACAGCGACAGGCGCAGCGCCGTATCCGCCGTGATGCCGCGCCGGTTGTTGACAATTTCGGCGATCCGGTTGGGCGAGACGCCGATGGCGCGCGCCAATCGGTTCCGCGAGAGGGAATATCCCTTGAGGAATTCCTCCTGGAGAATCTCCCCGGGTGTTACGGCTGCAAAGATGTCTTCGTCGTCCATGATGCAAGCCTAATGGTAATCGGTAATCCGCACGTCATGGGCGTTTCCTTCAACCCAACGGAAGATGAGACGCCACTGATCGTCGATCCGGATCGAATAGAAGCCCTTCAAGTTCCCTTCCAGCTTTTCAAGCCGGTTTGCGGGCGGAACCTTCAAATCGTCCAGCTTCGCCGCAGCATGCAGCATATCGAGCTTGCGCTTTGCGGGCCGGGCGAAGCTTTGAAACCCGGTCATCGCATATAACCCCGGTAACTTCCGAAGCGAGCGTTTATGCGTGCAAGGCTTTCTGCACAGCCTCTGGAGCGCGGTCGATAACCAGCAGATAGGCCCTCGTTGGACCTTCCGGCCGGCGCGAGCCCTGTTCCCAATGCCGCAGGGTGTTGATCGAGAAGCCGAAACGGCCGGCAAATTCCTCCTGCGTCATTTCCAGCTTGACGCGGATTGCCTTCACGTCGACCTGCTCGGGAACATGGACGCGATAGGCGCTCGTGTCCGCCGTCCCTTCCGCATGGGCTACCGCCTGCTCAAGCCCCCGGCGGATGCTTTCGGCCACGGTGCTCATGGTTTTCTCCTTTTGAATGCCTCGATCAGCAACGCGGTTAGCTGACGGAAAGCGTTGCAGTCTTGCTGGCTCAAATCGGCCCGCTCCTCAGCGCTCATGAGCTTACGCGCAGCCGACAGGGCTCTGGTGTCTCAACGGCACCGACGGGAACCGTTCGGGCCATGCGGGGATGCTCCATTGGATCAGCAGTAGAAATCAGGAAGCCGCCCAATGGATTACCTGCCCGTCACGTCAATAAATGCCAGCCCCTTTGCTAAGCTTTTGGGCAACCAGCGCATTTAGCGTAATACCCGCCTGAGCCGCCTCGATTGCCAGCGCGCGATGCAGATGCTTGCCAATCCGCACGTTGAATTGCCCGCTATACTGCTTCTTGGCAGGTGCCAAGGGAATTGGCGTTCCTTCCTCGCGGTGCACTTGCTTGACGGCCTCCCAAGCCGCGCCAAGTTCAGCCAAGGCCGCTTCGGGCGAGGGACCGAAGGCGGAGATTTCAGGAAGCTCATTGAAATAGGCGACCCAGTCGCCCGCTTCGTCCCGGAAGAGACCGACGGTGAATCCATCGTAGCGTTCAGACATCGCCACTCTCCATAATCTTCAACGCTTGCTTGACTTGATATTCCTTGGCTTTTCCGCCGCTTGTCTGCACCGGCACGATCTGTCCCGTTGGAGCCTTCCAGACCCGGTGCGATCCGCTCTGCCGCTTGAATACCCATCCGCTTTGCTCCAACAGGCTCTCGAATTCCGCAAACGAGAGTCCGGCGGGATTGTTTCGGGCCTTGTCCAGGAGCTTCTGCCGTTGGGTCACGTTTGTAACTATGGGTAGTTACAAATGCATTGTCAAGAGAAGGGGTGCGCAGTGCGCGGCGATCCCTCCATTGTAAGTGGTGAGGCTGTAACGATTAACGGCTTAAATCCTGCCAGCCCAAGGCCACGCGGAACCCCTCAGTGAGATACGGCAGGTTAGGGGAGCTATAGGCGCGGCGGGCCGCGCGAAGAATCGGGGGATAGTCGACCCACGAGCCGCCGCGAAGTACACGGTATTTACACTCTTCCTCCGTCCATGCCGAACCATCGGTGGGTGCGCCTTTATAGTTGCCGTGGTAGCAATCCTCCACCCAGTCATAGATATTTCCGTGAACTTGATAAAGGCCCCAAGGATTCGGTTCGAAGGATTTCACCCGCACCGTCTTCTCGCGGAAATTACCATTACTGACGCCATCATAGGTATTGTAATTGGCTTTCTCAGAGTTAATGGAAGCCCCCCACCAGTAAGGCGATTTCTTGCCTGCGCGGGTGGCGTATTCCCGCTCTGACTCCGAAAGAAGCCGGTAATGCCTTCCGGTCTTCTGTGAAAGCCATTTCAAATAGGATTGAGCGTCGTCCCAGCTCACATTGATGACAGGCCTGTCCCCCCGGCCCCAATCCGAATCGAGGGTCTCGCGACAGCTGCCATCGTGCGTGCAGGCATCCCACTCCGCGAAGGTCACGGGGAAACGTCCGGCGGCAAAGGGATTGGCGAAAGTCACCTTGTGCTGCGGCTCTTCCTCGGCCAGGTGGCCCGGCTCGCTTTTGGGCGACCCCATCGTGAAGGCGCCAGCCGGTACGATCACCATCTCCGGGCAATTCGTGCAGTCCTTGAAGAACGCGCCGGAGCCCGGCTTGATGCAGGGGTTGGGACCTGCCGCCACGGACACGAGCAGGCCATCGCATTCCGCGCCACCGGAAACGGCCGGCGGCTTTAGCGCGATGGCGGCCGTTTGCGTCTCCGCCGGTTTGGGCGGCACGGCCTGAACCTGCGGCGCGGCGGGCTGATCCGGCTGCTTCGCCGCGTCTGGCGCCGCGCCCCCGCCCAAAGGTCTCAAGGACGCAGTACTCTTCCCCCGCGTCAACTCCTCCACCCGCGCCTTGGCGAAGCCCGCGTAGGGGCTATCCGGAAACCGCCGCCCGAACTCCTCCAGCATCGCCGGGCTCTCCGAATTCTGAATAAGGCTCCACGCCTGCGCGTCGGCGGACAACGGCGCGCCGGCAGTGCCCGGCTTCACTGCGGCGTTGAAATAAAACTTCGCCCGCAGAGCATTGTTATCCCACGGCACCTGCTTGTCCCCGGTCGCCGCCATCACCGCGTTGCGCACGCCCGTCAGCATCGACAAAACATCCTCGCCGGGCTGCGCGATGGTCTTCGCCAGCGGCCCGGAATAGGGCGAATTCCGCCCCGTCCCATCGAGCGCCACATTGCCGGGCTGCGTCGAGAAACTGATGAGCGTGCCCGCCCCCGATTCCACCGCCGCCAGCCCCCGCCCGATCTCCGCCGAGCGGGTGCCAAGCGTCCGGGCGAGATTGCGCGCCAGCGGATTGTTTCGGCAGGCATCGAGGAACAGAATGTTGGTCTTGGTCTGCCGCTCCATCGTCTCCTGCACGAAATCGAGCCGCACCGCCTCGACGCGAAGCGCGGCAGCACTTTCGAGGCTCGCATCCACCGGCACGAGGTAGTTGACGCCCGCGACTTGCAGGCCGTGGCCGGAATAATGGAAGACGCCCGCTTCGGCGCCGGCAAGCGCCTTCTCGAACTCCAGGATCTTGCGGTCCATGCCGCGCTTGTCGAGGTCGGTGCCGGCGTTGACATCGAAGCCCAGGCGTTTCAGCGCCGCCGCCATGTCTTCCGCGTCGTTCTTGGGATTGGTGAGCGTTGGCGCGTTGGTGTAGGCCGAGTTGCCGATGACGAGCGCCACGCGCTTGCCGGCGAGCCCAGGCTGGCCGGCCAAGGCCAGCGCCAACACGGCCAAGACAATGCGCAAACCCTTCAGCGGCATGCCGTGCCCCGCAAGCCAGACTATTCAATTTCGGCACAATGCCGCAAGCGTGGCACCCGCGCAAGCGGCGGTTGGGAGGCGAGCGGAATGAACGGAGGGCGCAACCCCTCACCCTGTCCCTCTCCCTCGGGGAGAGGGAACGCCCTCTCGACGGCTGCGGCGGGACTCCCTCTCCCGTCCATATCCGCTTGCGGATATGGACACTTTTGAGTGGCAAGCTCGCCAAGGCGAGCTTGCGCGGGAGAGGGCTGGGGTGAGGGGTTGTGCGCTCGGTTCGTTGCCCCAACGCTTCCTTACCATCCAGTAAACGCGCGTAGGCGCGGCATCGTGGTTAACGCGCGGGTGGTAAACGCCGGAGCCTCATGTGTTTTTCACGCGCATTTTTGCGAAATTTTCCGCGATTCAGGTCGATTTTCGCGTTCGCGGAATCCCTTTAAATATATCCAAAACTTAAGTGTTAACGCCGAAACGGTGCATTATTCCGGTTCCGGCGTGGGCGGTCAGCGAAAAATATTGCAGTAAATCAATAAGATAACGCCTCGTTAAATCTTCGGGAAGGAGTTTCGGCGACAATGCTTCTTAAATGAGGACGGCGGCATTCATGCCAAAATCGCCGGAAAGCGTAAGAAATGCGGTTAACATCACCTTAAAGGGCGCGCCGGCCGGCACCGCCGCTTCATACGTCCGCGCGGCGCATGAGCGCTTTGACGACGAGGGGATGGATGCGTCCCACAGGCGCCATGTAAACGCGGCCGAGCCAATTGTGCACCTTCACGACGGTGGAGATGACCAAGCTTGGCCGCCCGCCGCCCTGCTTCAGAACCGACACGCGCACATCGAGGTGGCGGTCGTCGATACCCAGGAGCAGTTCGTCCGGCGTGCTGCCGATAATGCTGAAGATGCCGAGTTGGTCGCCCACGCGGTAGTCTTGGGCGGGCTTGTCCGTGAGCGCCATCATCGGCCCCACATCCTTGAGGCCGATCTGGCGCACGATGACATTGCGTAGCGCCATCAAGCTCGTAACCCAGGCCGGGGTTACCTTGAGGGAGCGCAGGAAAATCTCCACGGGCGAGAGGCCGGCATGGCTTAAGGGCGCGCGGTAGGCGTCGAAGAAATAGGCGTCCGCGAGCGAGGCCCGCAAAGCGCATTCTTGCGGCACATCCACCGCGGTAATGTTTTGCATGGCTGCGTGCCTTTCTGCCGGCGTCACCCTGCTGGCGGCGCCGGCCGCTGCCGGAGCGGCCCGGTGTGTGCTGGAGACGCCAGAACCGGCAGGGAGCGGCCGCCGCCGCCGCTACCTGCCGAACTCGCGCACGTCGGTGAAGCGGCCGGCGATGGCCGCCGCAGCCGCCATGGCGGGCGAGACGAGGTGCGTGCGGCCCTTGAAGCCCTGCCGGCCCTCGAAGTTGCGGTTCGAGGT
>PMBZ01000112.1 GCA_003153975.1 Hyphomicrobiales bacterium | reverse complement strand
CCGCGAACGAGGTCTTGAAGCAAGCCGGGATCGGAAAAAAATTCTGAGTCCGAGTGATGCGCCCGAATAGTTTTGGCCGGGAAGCGAACGATGGGCATGAAGAATCCGGCGCACCCTGGCGAGCTGGTCCAGGCCAACCTGGAGAAGCTTGACCTCAGCGTAGCCGAAGCAGCGAAGGGGCTGCAAGCGCGGGCTCATCCCCTGGAGCACCTTCCGGTTACAAATCGAGACCCACGACGACCGGCACATGGTCCGATGGCCGGTCCCAGCCGCGCGTCTCCTTGAGCACCGTGGCACTCCGCGCCCTCCCGGCGAGCGAGGCGCTGGCCCAGACGTGATCCAAACGGCGCCCACGGTTCGCAGCCTGCCAATCGCGTGCCCGGTAGCTCCACCACGTATAGAGCTTCTTCTCCGGCGGGATGAAGCGGCGCACCAGGTCCGTCCAGCCCCCGTCCGTCCGCACTTTCGTTAGTGCCTCGACCTCGACTGCGGTGTGGCTCACGACATTCAAGAGCTGCTTGTGCGACCAGACATCGGTTTCGAGCGGCGCCACGTTGAAATCGCCCAGTAAAATGGCGGGACCGCCGCCGTTGTCCGCCTGCCATGCCGCCAGCGCCTTGAGGTAGGCGAGCTTCTGCTTGAACTTAGGGTTGGCCGACGGGTCGGGGATATCGCCGCCCGCCGGCACATAGATGTTGTGCAGCGCGAGCGTGCTCCCGTCCGGAAGCATCACGGCGCAACCCAGATGCCGCGCCTCTGCGGTGCCGCAGAAGCTCTCCCTGGGCAGGGCGCCCAGCGGCAGCCTGGAAACCGTGGCGACCCCGTGATAACCCGGCTGGCCGCTGATCGCGATATGGGGATAGCCAAGCTCCAGGAAGGGCTCGCGCGGAAACGCCTCCTCCGTGCACTTGATTTCCTGCAGGCACAAAATATCCGGCCCGGCCTGCTTCAGAAAGCGCTGAACCAATCCGGCACGCAGCCGGACGCTATTGATGTTCCAGGTGGCGATTGTCAGCATTTGGGAAGGAAAGCGCGCCCGGCGGCGTCAGGGCAAGAAAAAAGCGCCCAACTCCGGCGAAGGTTGGGCGCTTTGCGTTTTCACGCTACGCCGGGAGGGAAACCGGCGCTGAGATGCTGTGCCTTCGGCTAGACGGGGGGGCACTACCGATGGTGACTGGCACAACCTCTCAATGACCACAACATAGCACGAGTGGCGCTCGATGCAAAGCAAAAAACTGTGATTATAAGCTTGACAGTGACGAATCTGCCTCAAGTCTAGCGATCTACTAAAGAATTTTCTTACCAATGCTCATGTCGATGTTCGCGCTTGCAACCAACTGCCCGCTTGCGCCTACGGCCCCGCGCCGGCCAGGATCTCCCGCCGGCCGGTCCGGCCAGGGGCTCCCACGATGCCCTCCTCCTCCATGCGCTCGATCAGCGACGCCGCACGGTTATAGCCGATGTTAAGCCGGCGCTGAAGGTAGCTGGCGGTCGGCTTGCGGTCCTTCAACACGATCTCCACCGCTTGGCCGTAAAGGTCGCCGCCCTTGCCGCTGCTGCCCTTCGCAGGGCCCTCGTCCTCGAAGCCGCCGGTGTCCTCCAGAATATCGTCGCGGTAGTTGGGGAAGCCTTGCGCCTTCAAATACCGCGCCACCGCCTCGACCTCGTCGTCCGTTACAAAAGGCCCATGCGCGCGCATGATGCGCCCGCCCGAGGCCATGTAGAGCATGTCGCCCATCCCTAAGAGCTGCTCGGCGCCCTGCTCGCCGATGATGGTGCGGCTGTCGATCTTGGAGGTGACCTGGAAGCTGATGCGGCTCGGGAAATTCGCCTTGATCGTGCCGGTAACGACATCGACGCTCGGCCGCTGCGTGGCCATTATCAGGTGGATGCCTGCCGCGCGCGCCATCTGCGACAGCCGCTGCACCGCGAACTCCACATCCTTGCCCGCGCACATCATCAGGTCCGCCATCTCGTCGATGACGATCACGAGATAGGGCATGGAGACGGCCTCCATCACCTCCTCTTCCTCGATGGGCTCGCCGGTGACGGGATGGAATCCAGTCTGGATCGTGCGCTTGAGCGGCTGCCCCCGAAGCTGGGCCGCGGCGGCCTTGGCGTTATAGCTCGTCACATTGCGCACGCCCAGCTTGCTCATGCGCTCGTAGCGCGAGTTCATCTCCTTGACCGCCCATTTGAGCGCCGCAACCGCCTTTTTCGGGTCGGTCACGACCGGGGCCAGCAGATGCGGAATGCCGTCATAGACGGATAGCTCCAGCATCTTCGGATCGATCATGATGAAATTGCACTGGCTCGCGGGCAGCCGGCAGAGCAGCGACAGGATCATGGTGTTGATCCCCACCGATTTGCCGGAGCCGGTCGTGCCCGCGATCAGCAGGTGCGGCATGCGCGCGAGATCGACCGCGATGGGCTCGCCTCCGATGGTCTTGCCAAGCGCCAGCGGCAGGGCTGCCTGCGAGTTCTGAAACGCGGACGATTCCAGGATTTCCCTCAAGCCCACGATCTCGCGCTTCGCGTTTGGCAGCTCGATGCCGATGGCGTCGCGGCCGGGCACGACCGCGATGCGCGCGGACACCGCGCTCATGGAGCGGGCGATATCGTCGGCGAGGCTCACGACGCGCGAGGATTTGGTGCCGCGCACGGGCTCCAGTTCGAACAGCGTGATGACCGGGCCTGGGTAGATGCCGGTTATGCGTCCCCGGACGCCGAAATCCGCAAGCACGCTGGCCAAAGCCTCCGCGCGCTCCATAAGGGCGGGGTCCGAAGCGTCGCGCCTGTCAACGGCCGCCACGTGGTGCGCCAGAAGCGACAGCGGCGGCAACGTTGCGCCAACATCGTCCAGCCCGTCCGGCTCCACGGCGGCAGGCCGCCGCGCCATGCGTGCCTGGATAAGCGGCTCAGCGGATTTCACACCGTTGGCCACGCCGGACAGAAGTTTCTGCGCGCCCTCGCCCGCGGCTTTCGCGGCCTTCGAGGTCAGACGCCGGAACGGCGACTCCATGCTCCACCCACCGCCGCCTGCCGGCTCCTCTGAAGACCACGAGTTGCGCCTTGGCCCGAAAAAAGGCTCGACGCGATCGCTGTCGAAAGTGCTTTCGTCTACATACGGGCTGCTTCCGTTGGCGCCTTCCGCATTCCCGCCCCGCTCACGCTCGCGGTACGGCGAAGACTGGAACCCAGCCAGATCCTCGGCCGCCGACAAAGCGGCCGGCCGTTTTTCAGCCGCGGCCGCGAGTGCCGAGGCAACCTTCCTCGCCAGAACCGAGGTGGCGGGCGGGGGCACTTCCAGAGCCGCCTCCACTGCGCCATTCTCTTTTTTCGCAGGCTTCGCGGCTGGAGTCGGCGCAAGCTTCGGCTCCGTCCTGATCCCTGTCATCCAGAACTCGCGCGGCCCTTGCTGTGCTCGCACCTCGCCAAGGCCAAGCAGACCTCTCGCCCACCTCGTCAACCAGCCAAAGTCCCCGCCCGCCGCGGGCTCACGGAAATCCCCGGGTGCTGCTCCCGCCTTTTTCCGCGGCGCCCCTTGGAACGCGAGCAGGAAATCGCCGGCGGAAAGGCCGCAGGCACTCCACACGCACCCAGCCCCGATAATGAAGAAAACCAGCGCGGCCAGCGGCCAAAGTGCAGCGGGCGGAACCGCGCCCGATAGTCTCGACACTCCCGCCGCCACGAAGTCGCCAAACATCCCGCCAAGACCGTTACGCAGCGGCCAGGCGGATGGGACTTTGAGCGAGGCGAAGAAGGCCGGAGCGAAAATAAGTGCCGCAGCCCACAGCGCGAGCCTTACCCTTGGCGTGCGCGGCTCATAGCCAGCTGCGATTTGCACCCCGAAGGCCGCCAGCGGCAGCACCAGGAAAGGCGACGCCAGTCCAAAGCCTTCCATCATCAAGGCGGAAAAACTCGCGCCCTGATAGCCGAGCAGATTATGCGGCGGGAGTTTCGTTGCATTGCTGGGGCTCGGATCGCCGAAGGTCCAGCTTAACAGCGCGGCCCAGCCGCCCGCGGCCAGCGCGAACAGCAAAATTCCGGACAAGCGCGATGGCAGCCGGCGCAGTTCGACCGCCAGCGCTTTCGGCAAAAAGCGTGTCCGCCTCATTTGCATCAACGCACGCCACTCCACTTGCTCTCCGCCTCACAACAGATACACCGCGAGGCGCTCCAATGCGTCCCGTGTTGCCGCGGGCGGGTCAACCAGCGCGAGCCGGGCATAGTCCTTGGCCGGATTGACCGCGCCTGCGTCCGGCTGAGCCAAATAGGCCCCGGGCAGGATTTTAACCCCGTATCCTTTCCAAATGGTTTTCGCGGAGGCTTCACCTCCACCGAAATTCGAGAGATCGAGCCACAGGAAAAAGCCTCCAGCGGGCTGATAGTACCCCGGCATTGAGCCAAGCTTTTGTTGCGCGGCGGCGAATTTCTCGCGGTAGAGCGCGCGGCTCGCCTCCACATGCTCCTCGTCCGCCCAGAGCGCCGCCGAGGCGTATTGCGCAGGCACCGGCACCTGCGGCGAGGCCACGTTGCGGTATTTCATGTAATCGGCGAGGAAAGCGGCATCGCCCGCGACGAAGCCCGAGCGCAGGCCCGGCGCGTTGGAGCGCTTGGAGAGCGAATTGAACGCAAGCACCCGCTCGAACCCGCCCATGCGCGCGGCCACGGCAAGAATGCCGGGCGGCGGCGCGTCCTGGTAGATCTCGGAGTAGCACTCGTCGGCGAAGACATAGAAGCCGTGGGTGTGCGCCAGCGCGATGAGCCGCTCAAGATAGGCCTCGGACGCGACGGCGCCTTGGGGATTGGCGGGCGAGGCCAGGTAGAAGGCGGCGGTGCGGTTCAGGAGGGCGGGATCGAGCGCGTCGAGATCGGGCAGGAAGCCTGTGGCGGCGCCGGCGGACAAGAGCACCGGCTCGACCCGGCTGGTGAGCGCCGCCGCGTAATAGGCCTGGTAGAACGGGTTGGGCATCAGTACGGCCGCGCGGTCCGCACCTGTGCGCGCCACCGCGATGGTCAGCGCGGAAACCAGCCCCTCGCGCGTCCCGCACAGCGGCAGGATGTGGCGGTCCGCGTCGACCGTGCCGGCGGCGAGCCCGTAGCGGCGGCCGAGCCAGCCGGCAATCGCCTGCCGCAGCTCCGCGATGCCGGCGATGGGCGGATATTTGCCGAACAACGCGGAACGCTGCGCGACGATCTCCGCCGCGAAAGCCGGAAAGCCGTGCCGCGGCTCGCCGATGGTCATGTCGATGGGAGCGGCGCCGGGGGCCTCGCTGCCCAGAAGGTCGCGCAGCCGCTGAAAGGGCGATTGAATCGCGGAAAGCTGAAAGTCTGACAAGGGGGTCCAGATGCGTTGGTTGCGTTGCGGCGGAGCTTAGAATCCGCGGGCGCTTTAGGGAAGCGCCTATGCGGGCAGCCACGATTATGGATAACGCTCTCTATACATAGGTTAACGCACCGGACGGACGCAAACCAGAAATTCGCCTCCCTGAATAATGAATCCGGCCAAAAATTTTCGAAGGCGTGGTTAATCCGCGCAAGATTCTAATATTAACGGATATTTTGAATCGTGAAATTCGCCAAAAAACACGTAAAAATCGCGTGTTTTTCACACAAAATCGGCCCCTCGCGGCGGCGCTAACCATGCCGGAATTAACCATGCCCTGTCGCGCCCAGGTTGCCTCCTCATTCGTTTCAACCATAACGTGCCACACTAAGCCTGTACCGCCCTTGTAGCCCCCGCCGTACCGAAGCGGCAAAGCCGTGGAGCGCATTGCACGCGCGCATTAGCGCTGATATAGACCTATACAGTTTTTTAAAAGCGTTTGGCCTGCCCCCACCCCGGCCGGCAACGAGGTAAGCGCGCATGCCCGGCACCGGCGCAAAACCAGGCGGCAAGCTCAAAGTCTTCATCTCCTATTCGCGCCGCGACCTGGAGTTCGCGGACCAGCTCGTCGCCGTGCTCGAATGGCAGGGCTTCCTGCCCACCATCGACCGCAAAGGCATCCATGGCGCCGAGCGCTGGGAAGAGCGCCTGGGCCAGCTCATCCTCGAAGCCGACATCGTGGTTTTCGTCCTGTCGCCCGACTCCGCCGTCTCGGACATCTGCGCCTGGGAGGTGGAGGAGGCCGCGCGCCGCGGCAAGCGCATCGTGCCCGTGCTCTGCCGCCCGCTCGAAGGCGCCCAGCCGCCCGCGCGCCTGCGCGACCTCAACTACATCCATTTCTATCCCGAAAAGGACGCGCCCGGCTCGGGCTTCGGCACGGGCCAGGTGCGGCTCGTCGAAGCGCTGTCGGTGGATATCGGATGGCTGCGCGAACATACGCGGCTGGAGGGGCTGGCCCAGCGGTGGGAGGGCAATGGCCGGCCGGCGGACCTGCTGCTGCGCGGCTCGGAGCTTGCCGCCTACAAGGCGTGGCGCGACCGCCGCCCCGCGAACGCGCCGGAACTCACCGCCCTGCAACGCGCTTTCCTCGGCGGCAGCGAGGAGGACGAGGCGATCCGGGCCGGCGCCGAGCGCAAGCGCCTGGAAGAGATGGCCGCCGCCAACGCGGAACGGGCCAAGGCGCTGGCCGAGGCGCAGGCGGCGCTTCAGCGCGAGGCCGAGGCGGAGAAGGCGCGGGCGAGGGCGAGGGCGAAGCGGATCATCCAAGGCGGAGCTGTTGCGGCGGCGCTTGTCGTCATTCTCGGCGCTCTGGGAATCGCTGCCCAGCAGCAGCGAATTGCGGCCCAAGAGCAATTCAACGTGCAAAAGCAGCTTGCGCTAACGATTGAGGCAACGGTTCAAAGGCTCATGGCCGACGAGCAGGCAAGATCCGCTAAGGATAACCTACAGAGGGCTCAAAAGACGGAATCCTATTTCCGCAACGAGCAGGCGAAGCTCGTGGGCCAGGATACCGCGACCAAGGCGCTGCTGCTCATCGAAGGCATGCGGGATGTGACATCGGACAACGAGGCACAGCGCACACGACCCTTTGTAAACGAGCCGTGGCACGCGCTTTATGGGGCCCGGTCGCACCAGCGGGAGCGCGCTGTGCTAGGCGGCCATACGGGCGCGGTCAACAGCGCGGTATTTTCGCCCGATGGCAGCCGCATCCTCACCGCATCCGATGACAACACGGCGCGGCTGTGGGACCGCGATGGTAAGCCGCTCGCCACCCTCGAAGGCCATCGGTGGGGGGTCAATAGCGCGGTATTTTCGCCCGATGGCAACCGCATTCTCACCACCTCCAAGGACAACACGGCGCGGCTCTGGGACCGCGACGGCAAGCAACTCGTCACCCTCGAAGGCCATGCGGATGCAGTCTTTCGCGCGGTATTTTCGCCCGATGGCAGCTGCATCCTCACCGCCTCCAATGACAAGACGGTGCGGCTGTGGGACCGCGATGGCAAGCCGCTCGCCACCCTCGAAGGCCATGGGGATCGGGTCAATAACGCGGTATTTTCGCACGATGGCAGCCGCATCCTCACCGCCTCCAAGGACAACACGGCACGGCTGTGGGACTGCGATGGCAAGCCGCTCGCCACCCTCGAAGGCCATGGGGATCGGGTCCATAGCGCCGTGTTTTCGCCCGATGGCAACCGCATCCTCACCGCCTCCAATGACAAGACGGCGCGGCTGTGGGACCTCGGCGGCATGCCGCTGGCCATACTCGAAGGCCATAGGGACGAGGTCGTCTATAGCGGGGTATTTTCGCCCGATGGCAGCCGCATCCTCATCGTCTCCGGTCACGGAAAGGCACGGCTGTGGAACCTCAGCGGTGAGCCGCTCGCCGCCCAAGACTATGGGTATGGGGTCAATCGCGCGGTGTTTTCGCCAGATGGCAGCCGCATCCTCACCTCATCTTGGTACGAAACGGCGAAGCTATGGGGCCGCGATGGCGAGCCGCTCGCCACCCTCGAAGGCCATGGGGGGCCAGTCTATAGCGCGGTATTTTCGCCCGACGGCAGCCGCATCCTCACCGCCTCTGGGGACGGAACGGCGCGCCTGTGGGACAGGTGTCAGCAGCGGTTTGAAAATCCT
>PMBZ01000051.1 GCA_003153975.1 Hyphomicrobiales bacterium | reverse complement strand
ATGCAGGCGCGGGCCATCTTCGAGGCGGCCGTGGCGGTGAGCAAGAGCACCGGCAATCCGGTCGTGCCCGAGGTCATGGTCCCGCTGATCGCGACCAAGGCGGAACTCGATATCCTCAAGGCGGTCATCGACAAGGTGGCGAAGGAGGTGCAGGCCGAGTCCGGCGCGTTTACGTACCAGGTTGGCACCATGATCGAACTGCCGCGCGCGGCGCTCCAGGCTGGCAGCATCGCGAACACCGCGGAGTTCTTCTCCTTCGGCACNNCACCAACGACCTGACGCAAACCACCTTCGGGCTTAGCCGCGACGACTCCGGCACGTTCCTCGGCGATTACCTCAGCCAAGGCATCTTCGAGATCGATCCGTTCGTCTCGCTCGACACCGAAGGCGTGGGCCAGCTCGTGCGGATGGCGGCGGAGAACGGGCGCAAGACGCGGCCTGGGATGAAGCTCGGCATCTGCGGCGAGCATGGNNTCCATCGCGTTCTGCGAGACCGTGGGGCTCGACTATGTGTCGTGCTCGCCCTTCCGCGTGCCGGTGGCACGGCTGGCGGCGGCGCAGGCCGCGGTGCGGGCCAAGGGCGGCGCCGGCGGTTCGTCCACGGCGTAGGTGGCGAGACACCAGCCCAAGCGTATTATTGGCTAAGCGATGGTGCCATCGCTTAGCCAGCACTTAACGCAAACCTTAGAGCTTAAGAGAGTCGCTTCGCCGGTTTCGCTATCTGTGGGGAACCTATTTGCAGGATTTCGTGAGGTCTTCCAGAAGGGCTCCTGACGCTTCATCCAGTTCAGAACTCATGATTTTTTCAAAATCGGGGCCAACCTTCTTGTTCAGCGCGTCAATCTGCGCTCCAAGGCTTTGCAGCTTTGGATCTTTTTGGTCTTTCGCGGCGATCGCATTGATTTGATCGTCCAGTTTCGCGGAGTCGCAATAGGCCGCCATTTTCGCTTTGTCGGCTTTGATGCTATTTATAACTTTCTGAACGTCAGCCTTGCTCGCTTTAGGAGCGTTGGGCTGCTGCTGCTGCTGCTGCTGCGCAAGAGCGGGCATGGACGCAAACGCTGTAAGGATTGTGACGGCGGATACAAGCTTTATGTTCATGGACGCCTCCTTAAGTCGATTAGGTCTCAATTGTCTGGGGCCATCGGCTTCCCAGCGCAAGGGGCTCGAACACAACGGGAGTGGCTCTTTCGGACGCCCCGCGTTTCGTCCTGCGCCGGCAAATGGCCACAGCGCAAGCCTAAAGAAGGCGCCACCCGGCGGCGGTTGCGGAAATATCACGGATTGAAACAATGCCCTCATAATGCGCTTATCGTGTTTGGCTTCGTCCCGCCTCTTCTGGCATTCGCCTTTGCCGTGCCGTAGGGCCATATCATGGTAAATGCCGGCGTGGTAAACGGCGCGGCGCGACCTGTTTCTCATGCGTTTTTCTGCGAATTTTTCCGCGCTTTTGGCCAAATACCGCGCTTGCAGAATCCCTTTAAATATATTCGCAGATTTGAAATTAACCACATTAAGGTGCATTTGCCGAGGCCGGGCCGCATCTCACGCCCTTCATTTGCTACGCACTATCAACGGCATAGCGAGCGCTTAAGAATTCGAAAAGCCGCCTCGTCTATAATGCCGCCTTAAAGAAACCCGCGCGTATTCGCGAAAATCGGCCGGAAATGCCGCCAAACGCCATTAACAGCGAGTAAATCCGGCGCTGGCGTGCCGCGACCTTGTTGGATAGGAATTGGGCGATGACCCAGGAACCCAAATTGACGCTCGCGGCCATTTCCGGCAAGGCGCAGGTCGCGGCGGCGCTTTCGGAGGCGGAGCGGAATTTCGCCGATCCGGCCATCGCCTCGCTCCTGGACGAGGCGCACGAGAACCCGAAGGGCCTCGTCATCGGCATAACCGGCCCGCCCGGTGCTGGCAAATCCACGCTCATCAACGCGCTCATCGCGGAATGGCGCGCGGCTGGACAGACCGTCGCGGTGGTGGCCGTCGATCCTTCCTCGCGGGCGAGCGGCGGCGCGCTTCTGGGCGACCGCGTGCGGATGCGCACCGATCCCGAGGATAGCGGCGTCTTCGTCCGCTCGGTGGCCGCGCGGGGCAGGCTCGGCGGGCTTGCGGACATCGCCTTTCCCGCCGCCATGCTGCTGCGCGCGCTCTACGATAAGGTGATCGTGGAAAGTGTGGGCGTGGGCCAGTCCGAGACCGACATCGCCACGGTTTCCGATACGGTTGTGCTATGCATCCAGCCCGCCTCGGGCGACTCGCTGCAATTCATGAAGGCCGGCATCGCCGAGATCCCCGACATCGCCGCCGTGACCAAGGCCGACATGGGGGGTGCCGCCACCCGCGCGCTGGCTGGCCTCAAGGGTGCGCTCAGCCTTTCGCATCGCGAGCCGGGCGCTTGGGAGCCTGAATGCGTCTCCGTTTCGTCAGCCAGCCAGGAAAGTCTTCGCCCGCTTTTCGCCGCGTTTGGCCGGCACGAGGCTTGGCTCAGGGAGGGGGGGCGTCTTGCCGCAGCCAGGGAGGCGAAGGTGCTTACATGGATTGAAACCGAGCTTGCGGCAAGCTTCGGGCGCAGCGGCTTGCAGCTTGTAAAGCAAGGATTTCTAACGCTTTCCTGTAACCGTCCGTTTACAAGTTTGCGGCGCGCGCTTGGCCAGCTCGCCGTCGTTGTTAAGCCTGAGGCAAGCTTCTAAACCGCTGCCTTCGCTGGCATCCCCATTTTCGACTTAAAAAAGGGTATAGCTATCGGCAGTAAAACCGCCATGCGTCCCGAAACGAGGAGTTAACCAGTTTACGCTAGGGTTGGGGTTGTTGTAGGAGCGTAGATGTCAAGTAAGCGTACGATGACTGTGGATCGGGAACTCAGCCGGGCCCTTGTTGTGCAGTACCCACAACCGGGCGGCCCGCTGGCTGCTGTCCGTCATTCCGATCTCGCCGTTATCCCGCCGCGTCCGCTGCCGCTTGCCTTCAAGGTGAGGCGGTCTTTCGCCAAGCTCACCAAATACGGCGTTCTGGCCGCGATTGCAGGCTTCTGCGGCTATGCCTATCGCGATACCGGCATCCGCAGCGCGGTCGATTACCGGCTCACCATGCTCACGGCGCCCGCCGTCACCGCCATAAGCCCCAGCACCGCAAGCCAATCGGCCAGCCTGGAGCCGCTGCCGGCCTATGCCAAGCATCTCTTCGGCGGAAACCAGAAGGGTCCGCGCGCCGACAAATTCGCCTTTGCGATGAAGGGCGGTTTCGAAAGCAGCGTGATCCGGCGGACCAAGACCGACCCGCTACGTGTCAACTCGCAAGCCCCGGTGCAGATCGCGGCTCTTGCCGGCGCCGAGCTGTTCCTGTCGGCCTTCACTCCGCAAGACCCTTTGCTTGAAAGCGCCGCCGCGTCCGCCTCGAAAACCGGCGGCGGGGGCGAATGGGCCGGGCTTCTCAAGAACGCAAGCCTTTCGCCGGATCAGCCGCAGACCCTGTTCGGCGGCCTGACCGAGGACGAGTTCCGCAAGCGCGAGCTGCGCTGCATGGCCACCGCGATCTACTTCGAGGCGCGCGACGAGCCGGTCAAGGGCCAGATCGCGGTTGCGCAGGTCATCATGAACCGCATCCG
>PMBZ01000151.1 GCA_003153975.1 Hyphomicrobiales bacterium | reverse complement strand
AAGTCCGACAGGCTGCTAGGAAGGAGTGTTTCTGGCCGGACATCGCGAGAGGAGGCGCAAGTAACATGCGGTACGATCCCAACCAGGCGGTCGATGCGAAAGAGTGGCTCGAACTCGATGAGGGCGAGCGCATCGCTCTTGCCGAGGACTATCACCGGCGTGCCAAGCTTAAGGCGCCGAATGAAAATCTGCACGCGGTAATTCACGCCATCGTCGAAAATCAAGTGGCGCTGGGCGCCGGATATCCAGTTGCCGTGAAGCTCCGGCAGTTGATGGACGAGGGGCTGAACCGCCATGACGCCGTCCATGCCATCGGATCGGTGCTATCAAAACGCATATTCGAGGTCATGGGAGGCGGCGGCGGGGACGATTTGAACGCGCCTTACTTGAAAGATTTGGCAAAGCTCACCGCCAAGAAGTGGCTCGCGAGCGGCCAGTAGGCAGGCGCTCCGCTGCCGCCGCCCACGATTCGACCAAAAACAAACTGGATAAGTATAGGCGGTATCGCCAGGGGGGCATTTCATGGCCGCGGATCCAGCTTCGATTCTAACGATGCTTCACCGGCTGAAATCGATCGCGCTGGAAGGGCTCCGCTTCACCCCGAATCCATACGATATCGACAGGTATAACAGGCTGCTCGACGTGGCCTCGAATGCCTATTCGGAACTATTGCGCATCGATAGCGAGGCCGTGCTTGCGCAGTTCCGGTCCGAAATCGGCGTCGTTACGCCGAAGCTGGGCGCGGCCGTGGTGAACGATCGGGGGCAGATTTTGCTTCTGAAGCGGAGCGATGGAAGGGGCTGGGGCTTGCCGGGAGGCTGGGTGGACGTGCACGAAAGCCCCGCGCAGGCAGCCGTCCGCGAAGTCTGGGAGGAGGCGGGCTTGCGGGTCGAGCCGGAGGCCTACGCCGCCATATCCTGCAAGGAGCCTGCTTCAAGCGCGCATCTCTATCATCAGGTTAATATCGTGACCTTGATGAAGCCGGTCGCCGCCGATGCCGCCGTAACGCTCAGCCACGAGCACACCGATTCCCGCTGGATCGCCGCGCCGCCGGAGGATATCGAGTTGCATGCGGGCCACGATGTGCAGATCCGCAAAATCTTCGGCTTTCTCGCGGATGGCTCGATGCGCGGCCTGGCGTTTGGATGATTCGAGACCGCTGTTGGAGCCCCCCCCTCATCCTGTCCTTCTCCCCGAGGGGAGAAGGGACGCCTGAATTGCCCGTAGCGGGATTTCTAGGGTCCTCTCTCCCCTCGGGGAGAGAGACAGAGTGAGGGGGGACTCGGCGAATTGCTCAACCGGATTTCTTATTCGTCATGCCAGGAGTTCAAATCCATGGTCGCAGTCGAATTCGGGCATACCTCGAACCCGGACAAGAGCGGGTTCGGATCGAACCAGCGCCTGCTTAACGCCTACGCAGAGGCGCTTGGCGAGGCGTCGAAATCGCCGCTGCCGGTCTACGCCGTGCCGGGGACCTCGCGGTTCGATACTGGCTCAACGGGCCTGAACGGGCCGTGCCGCGGCATGATTTATGTGTTCGGCAAGGGGCTCTACGTCATCGCTGGAACCGCCGCGGCGCTATTCGACGGCCAGGGCAACGCCACACCTGTTTCAGGCACGGTTGGCGGCAGCTCGATGGCCGTCATGGCGGCCAATCAGCGAACCAATCCGCAAATCGGGATCGTTGCGGATGGCGTCTACCAAGTGCTCGATACCGGCACCAACACGATCGCTCAGCCAAACATTTCGAGCCTTCCGGCTCCGAACAGCGTTACGTTCGTCGACGGCTATTTCGTTTTCTCCATAGCGGACGGGCGCATTTTTCATACGAACCTGAACAACGCGCTGACCGTCAACGCGCTCGCCTACGCCACGGCCTCCAGCCGTTCCGATGGCCTCCGCCGGATCGTCACCCATCGGGGCGCGCTGATCGCGCTGGGCGAAGCCAGCCTCGAAATCTGGGAGGATGCCGGCACGATGCCCTTCGCGTTCGCGCCCATCCGCGCGGATGTGGACATCGGCTGCATCGCGGAGCACACCGTTGCGACCGCCGGCGATGCGCTGCTGTGGGTGGATCAAAACGGCATGGTCCGCCAGCTTACCGCGTCCGAGCCGGTCCGTATCTCGACCCATGCGCTGGAGCGGGCGATTTCCGATTTGACGTGGGAGGAGCGCCGCTCGCTCCGCGCCGTGCGCACCTATTTCAACGGCCACGACTTCTATGCGCTGACAAGCCCCTATTGGACCTGGGAGTACGACATGGCCACGGGGCTCTGGCACGAGCGGGCCAGCGGAGGCCAGCCCAACTGGTTCGCGCAGGGCTTCGAGTCGTTCAACGGCAAGGTGGTGATCGGGTCGAGCCAGGATGCGAGCCTCCACGTGCTCGACGAGTCCGCGCAAACCGAGAGCGGGAACCCCTACCTGTTTCTCGCCCAGTCGGCGCCGCTGCACGCTTTCCCGAAAGGCTTGATCGTGGATCAGCTCGACGTGGACATCATTCCCGGCGTGGGAATAACGGGGCCGGATCCTGAAGGGACAAATCCCAAGCTCATGCTGGATTGGTCCGACGACGGAGGCCAGACGTGGACCGGGGGACGAGTGGCCTCGCTGGGCCGTGTCGGCGAGCGCATGGCGGCTGCAAGCTTCCATCAACTGGGAGCGACGCTCAGGACGGGGCGCACGTTCCGGCTGGCGTCGTCCTCGCCGGTAGCGCGCGGCATCCTCAACGCCGATGCGCGCGTAAGGCCGATCCTCGCATGACGGGCGCGGCCAATCTTTTCAGCCGCTTCGGGTTCCAGGTGGGCTCAAACGGCAAGCTCGACAACTACACGCGCGCGTTCTTCTCGAAGTTCAAGGGGCGGGTAGGCCCGGCGATCCCGGACCTCGATGCCGGCTGCTCCTGGGCGCAAGCGGCGGCAACGGTGAATGCGCTCACGAAGGAACTCGTGGCGCAGGGCTGGGTGCCGAAGGGCTTCGACGCGGACGAGACGGCCTTCAGCAGCGCGATCCGGGCGGTGACCATGATCCCGGCCGCGACCGAGTGGGGCTACGCGCCTTACGAGGTGTTCCAGGAGCTTGCGGCCGGTGTGGTGGACTACGCCGCAACCCAGAACGGGTATAGCGCGTATGACAGTTCGCAATGGGTGGTTCAGTATAGCGAGGCTGAGAGTGCGGGGCGGATTGGCGGGGCGGCTTGCGACTGGGCCACTTCGCTGAACAGCCTGCAAAACCAGCTTCCCAACTGCGAACTCGTCAATCTCTACGTCGCTTGGTACGGGAACGATCTGCGCGCGGGTTCTTGCACGCTCGTGCCGGGTGTGACGCATGGCGGCTCGGGCGAGATGCCTCACGAATGGCGGTGCAACGGCTTTGGCCGCGGCCAGGCGCACATCGTTTCGTCCGTTGGCAGCAATGCGGCTTATGGCGGGACGCCCGACGACCAGTCGCTGGTGGCGGCGATCGGGGACTTGAAGGGGAGGGGCCTCAAGGTCTGTTTTACCCCGTTCATCCTGATGGACATCCCGGCGGGCAATACGCTGCCCGATCCTTACACCGGCGGCACAGGGCAGCCTGTCTATCCCTGGCGCGGCCGCATTACCAAGGCCTTCGGCACGGCGGATGAGACACCGCAGGTGGCCGCGGAGGTTGCCGCCTTCGTTGCGCAATACCGCACGTTCGTTTTGCACTACGCGCAGCTTTGCGCGGGCGCGGGCGGCGTGGACTCGTTCCTGCTGGGCACGGAGCTGCGGGGCTTGACATGGCTGCGCGATGCGGCAGGGAGCTATCCGTTCGTTTCCGCGCTGATCGCGCTGGCGGCCGATGTAAAGGCAGTCTTGCCGGAGGCGCAGCTCTCCTATGCCGCGGATTGGTCGGAATGGTTCGGCCATCAGCCGGCGGACGGCTCCGGCGACGTGTTCTTCCATCTCGACCCGCTATGGGCCGATGCGAATATCGCTGCCATCGCCTTCGATAATTACTGGCCGCTATCGGATTGGCGGGACGGCACGCCCAATGCCGACGAAGCCGTGAAGTCCGATGGCACGGCGACCGCGATCACGGATTACGATTACCTGATGGGCAATGTGCGCGGCGGCGAAGGCTACGATTGGTATTACGCCAGCCAGGCGGACCGCGAATCTCAAACCCGCAGCCCCATCGGTGACGGCGCGTATGGGAAGCCGTGGGTGTTCCGCTACAAGGACATCTGGAGCTGGTGGGCGAACCGGCATTTCAACAGGCCCAAGGGCGCCGAAGATCCGTCGCCCACATCCTGGGTGCCGCAATCGAAGCCCTTCTGGATCACCGAGCTGGGCTGCCCCTCCGTCAACAAGGGACCGAACCAGCCGAACGTTTTCTACGATCCGAAATCCTTCGAAAGCGCGCTTCCGTACTTTTCGGACGGCAGGCCGGACTATTCGATCCAGCGGCGCTACCTTCATTCCATGTTGCGCTTTTTCGATGAGAACGATCCGGAGTTCACCGGGGACCGCAATCCGCTGAGCCCGGTCTATGGCGGGCGCATGGCCGATCTCAGCCGCTTCATGATCTACACCTGGGATGCGAGGCCTTATCCCTGTTTTCCGCTGTACGAGACGGTCTGGAGCGACGGTCCCAACTGGCTCCATGGCCACTGGATAAACGGCAAGCTTTCCACTTACGTTCTACCGCAGGAGCTTGATAGCATGGCAGTCGCAACGACCACCGCTCCCATGAGCCCCTACATCGTCGACCCTGCGACGGGGAAGCTCGACAAGCAATACCGGGACTTTTTCGAGGGGATCGAGTTCATCCAGGGCAACGCAATTCCAAGCCTGACACTCCAACCAACCCCGGCGGAAGCGGCGGCCGCGATCAATGCGCTCCTTGCCGTGCTGCGCTCGCAGAACCGGATTGCCAAATGAGCGCGGGCAAGGCTTCGGTCCGGCGCGCAACGCCTGACGATGTGGCGCGCTTCGTCGAACTGGGCTTGCGCTTCTACGCCGAGGAGGGAGGCCGCGAGGCCTGCCCGCGCCAGCTCGCCCGCTTCGCGTTCTCGCATCTTGAGGACGATGACCGGATTCTCCTTGCCGCCGGCGAGCCGATGGCAGGGTTCCTCTGCGGCGTCCTGGCCCCGCACTACTTCACCGCCGAACCAACCGCCTTCAAGACGGCTTGGTACGCGCTACCCGGCGCGCGCGGCCTTGGCGCCTACCTCCTCCGGGCCTTCGAGGCTTGGGCCAAGGCCAAAGGCGCGCGCCGGCTCATCGTCGCCGGGCGCCAGGAGCGGACGCTCACGCTCCTCGGCCGCCTCGGCTACGCCCCCCTTGAAACCGTGACCTCAAAGGATCTCCCATGGCAGAAGCAGCCCTTCCCATCCTCATAGGCGGAGCCGCCTCCGCGGTCGGAAACTATCTCGGCTCTCAGTCGATGGCCAATGCAGCCAAGCAGTCCGCGGCCTTGCAGCAGCAAAGGTTCGACCAGGCCGCTGGCTACGAGCAGCCTTTCATGCAGGGCGGCCAGAACGCGCTCAACCTCTATAACAACGCCACGGGCGTGAATGGAGCGGGAGTCCAGCAGGGCTATTACAACAATTTCCAGAACGATCCAGGCTTCCAGAGCGGCGTGAACTACGGCCTGCAGCAAATACAGGCCCAGAACGCCGCGCAGGGCATGGGGCTTTCGGGGAACGCGCTGGCAGCGTTGCAAGACTATTCGCAGCGGTCGCTATCGCAGGAATACCAGACAAGGCTCGCGGATTTGTTCCAGAGCGCGCAGCTCGGGGCCGGTTCCGCCAATGCACTTGCCAACGCGAGCACGTCGAACGGTAACGCGCTCGGGAACTACAATCTGGCGGCCGGGCAGGCACAAGGCAGTGGGCTCTCGGGCATCGGCAGCGGCATTTCCAGCGCCGCGAACAACTATACGAACTACTACTACGGCACGCAGAGGAGCGCTTGAGATGATGTCAGGTTCAGCCGCGGTTTCCGTCCCCCCGCGCAACGCGCTGCTTGTTGGGCTTGAGCAAAGCGCCCAGCCGGCGCCGCGCCCGTCCATCGCCCTTTCGGGCTTGCTGGCGAACGCGATTGGCCACGCGGCGCTGCTGTCGGATACGCCGGAAAAGTGGGAGTCCACTATCGCAATGCTCAAGCAGAATGGCATCGATCCGCATGGATTCGAGGATTTCGAAAAAGGCCGTCCAGCAGCGATGGCGGCAGCCGGTGTGGCCGCGCCGCAGGAGCAAGGCGAATAGTGCCGCGCCCTTTGAATTTGCCGCGAGCCACGCGCGGCAGTGGTGACAGCGGCGATGCAATCCGCCAGGGTGTTGCGAAGCCACGGCGGCGGGTAGGCCCCCGCCGCCTGCCAGCAAGGAACACCATGACGGCCGTCACCACCCAGGATCTCTTGTTCGAAGTCAGCGGCAGCATCGCGCGCATCACCATCAACCGGCCGGAAGCCCGCAACGCCTTCACCTTCGAGATGTACGAGAAGCTCGCGCAGGCCTGCGAAGCCGTGGGCAGGGACGATGCGGTGAAGGTGCTGGTCATAACCGGCGCGGGCGATAAGGCCTTCTCCTCGGGCACGGACATTTCGCTCTTCCGGGATTTCAAGCGGCCGGAGGATGCGATCGGCTACGAGGCGTTCATGGAGCGGGTTCTCGGCGGGCTGGAGCGATGCCGCGTTCCCACGATTGCGGCCATGGCGGGTGCGTGCACTGGCGGCGGCGGAATGATCGCGGCCTGCTGCGACCTGCGCATCGGAACCGCTGCCACGAAATTCGGCTTTCCGATTGCGCGCACGCTCGGCAATTGCCTGTCCGCGAGGAACCTCGCCCGGTTGTCCGCGCTTATCGGCGCCCATCGCGTGAAAGACCTGATCTTCACCGCCCGGCTTATGGAAGCCGATGAGGCGCGGCGGATTGGCCTGCTGACGGAGGTGGCGAAGGACCGGGCTGAACTCGACGCAAGGGCGGCCACGCTTGCGCAGACCATTGCCGGGTTCGCGCCGCTGACGCTTCGCGGGACGAAGGAGGCGCTGCGGCGGCTGCAAGCGGCGGAGGTCGAGGACCAGGATCTCGTTTCGATGTGCTACACGAGCGAGGATTTCCGGGAAGGCATGAGCGCCTTTCTGGAAAAGAGGAGCCCAAACTGGCAGGGAAAGTGAGGGCGCAACTGTCCCTCCGTCGAATTGGTCTCGCCGTGAAATTTGCTATAAGGGGGCGATTCAAACGGAGGGGGAGCAGCCATGCCGCAGGTACCCGCGCCGAAGCGCGACGCAACATGGGATATCGCACGGGGTATCGGAATGATCCTCGTGATCTACGGGCACTTGCTGGAGCCGATGTACCCNNGATCTACTCCTTCCACATGATGCTGTTCTTCCTCGTGTCCGGCGCCGTGAACAAGAGCCTGCCGAAGAAGGCCTGGCCGGATGTCCTTCGCGCCTCGCTCAGGCTTCTGGCCCTGGCCTGGACCGTCCATGTTCTGGGTTGGGCGTTCGGCCTGATCGTGAACCCCGAGATGCGAGCCTCGCTTGGCGGCGCTGCCTGGAACCTCTTCGACCCCATCCTCGAAGGCTACAAGTGGTCCGTCGGCGTGCTGTGGTTCCTCACATCGCTCTGCTTCGTGCAAATTCTGGCTTACTGGTCGTTGCGGCGCTTCCCGGCAATCGCGGTTCTTGCGGTTGCCATGGCGGCGACGGCGCTCACCAGCTATCTGCCCGAGCAATACCTCATGAGAACCTGGGCGCCAGGCCTGGCGTTCTTCGCGCTGGGCTACCTGTTCTCGCAGTGGCAGGTGCGCTGGTCTTTCTGGGCGGCCATTCCGCTGATCGCCGCCATTATCTTTATAGCTCCGCTCAATCATGGCTGCACGTTCAGCTACGCGCAGTCTTGCGGGAGCAGTCCCTTCAGCGTGAGGATGTTCATGGGCAGCTACGGTTTCTTGCCCGTCTTCTTCCTGTCCTCGCTGGTGGGCTCGCTCGCCGTGGTGTGCCTCAGCGCGGGGCTTGCCAAATTGGGCGCCGCTTCGGAGCTTCTTGCCTATATGGGCAGAAAGAGCCTTGAGCTGTTCTTCATCAACGGCTTCGTGGCGACGTTCCTGTTCGGCTTCTTCTGGCAGATGGAGTGGCCGCACCTGACCGTGTTCCACTACATAGGGCTATTCTTAGGGATCGTCGCCGCGCATCTGCTCGCGCTGCTAATTCTGCGCCCAGTGCTGGCGTGGATCAACGAAGCCGGGCTTGCAATCGCAGGTTTCCTGACGCGGCTCTTAACGGGAGGCTCTGAGGCCAAGGCCGGGTGAACGCCTCCATGCACGCTTCTGGCCGCTTTTGAGCGGCTAGCGAGCCAAAACCGCGCTAACGCGAGGCCGGCAGCGGCAGAACCGCGAGCCCGGCCAGCGCGGGATGTTCTTCGGTCAAGAGCGCGATGGGAACACCCTTCATCCGGGCGCTCATCCGGCCTGTGCCCTCGAACGCCTGGCGGAACAACGCAACGTCTGCAGTCTTGGCAAGGCTTCGCGCCACGCTGCCGCAAAGGAATACGCCGTCCCAGGCGGCCGCGGCCAGCACGAGATTGCCGAGGACGCTGCCCGCCACTTTCGTGAAAAGCTCTAACGTGGCCGCGGAGTGGGGATCGGCTCCAGCCCGCGCGAAGATATCGGCGGCGGAGGCAGGGGCGACAGACTTCGAAAGTGCGGCATACAGATCGCGGATGCCATGGCCTGAAAGCACATGCTCCACCGATGGGAACCGCCGCTGCATGGCGATATCCGGCCAATCTTGAAAGGCGAGCGCCATGTGGCCGGCTTCGCTTGGGCAGGAAACCCAAATGCCGTCCGCTCTTATGAGCGTGGCCGCGCCGAATCCCGTCCCGATGTTCGCCACCACGATGCGGTGTATAGCGCCCAGATTGGGGGCCGGAGTGCCAACCGTGGTACAACCCGAGGCCTGGATGTCCGCAACGCCGAAGGCTACGGCCTCGACATCGTTAATCAACCTGCACGGCACCCCCAATTCCGCGGAAACTTCGGCTTCCGAGATTTCCCAATCCAGATTTGTAAGGCTCACCTTGCCATGGCCGATGGGTCCCGCCGCCGCGATTGCCGCGCCAGTGCAGCCCTGGGCGCCGCCGGTTTCGTCCAGGTAGGCGCGCATCGCCAGGGCGAAGGAAGGGAAGCGGGAAACTGGATAGGCCAGGATGGCGTAGAGGCCGCCGCCGCTCGCACGCGCGAACCGCACATTCGTTCCGCCAGCATCGGAGATCAGCCGCCAGGATGCCATGGGAATGCTGGAATTCCGCGTGTTCAATGCCCTAGTCTCCAAATGCAAGTGCAATCCGGCCGTAGCGCAAAGGTCTGCTTAGGTCTCTAACGCCCTTAGATACGGCGGCAGAACGGCTCAAGCAAGGTTGCCGCGATTTGGAGAAGCACCTTGCTGGCATGGCGATACCGCGCAATCCGCGCCGTTCAGCCAAAAATCGCCGGTCCCCAGCCCCTTCAGTTCAGATGAAACCGAACTGGGTGGCGGCCGGCCTCATCCCGGCGTTGCCTTCGGTTTGCCCACCTGAACGGTTGGCGGCGCAAACCCTGCCCGCAAGCTGTCGCCCCGCCGGCACGGCTGGCAAGGACTTACCCGGCCTCTCCAATTAGCCGCCTCCGGACTGAACCGGCGAGGGCGGTTTTATCGGCTGCGCCATCCGTTGCGCTTCTGGCCCTCGCCTTAGGGCGCGGCGGACAGCGCGGGCGCTACTTCCTCAAAAGCAAGAGTTAGGAGTTGACGCATGATTACGCGCTTACGCTATCCGAAAGGTTATCAGTTTTTCGACGCCAACGGTGTGCCTCTCGCCCTCGGAACGCTGGGCTACTACGTTGCCGGCACCACGACCCCGCAAGATACTTACGCCGATAGCGCCGGGGCAGCCGCGAATTCGAACCCCATCGTTCTTGACGGGTCAGGCCGCCTCGACGTGGACGTGTACCTTGGTCCCACGGCGAATTACAAGGAGGTGCTGACCAGCGCGAGCGTGACGATTTCGCCTTGGCCGGACGATAACATTCCTCCCGCTACTCAAACCGATTGGAATGCCGCGAGCGGGCCGAACCAGATATTGAACAAGCCGGTGCTTGCCGCTGTCGCCACTTCAGGCAGCTTTGCGGACCTTTCCAGCAAACCGTCCGCGTTTACTGGAGATGGCGGGTCGGGAGGTGCGTCCGGGTTCGTTCCCGCTCCCGCGGCGGGAGACGCGGTGGCGAACAAGTTTCTCAGCGCTTCTGGCGCTTGGGTTACTCCTCCAAGCGCTTCCGGTTCGGCCTCGACGAATCTGAGCATCGCGCAGACCTCGACCAGCGTGGGCATTGGCTCGTCAAGCGGAACCGGGATAACGATCCCCGAGGCCACTCCGGCTGCGGCGGGAGTTCTCGATGCCTCGCGGGCTGCCAAGATAGACGGTCTTGCGGCTGTAGCCACCTCGGGTTCGTATACGGATCTGGCAAATAAGCCTTCGATTCCTTCGATCCCAAGCTCATTGTCCGGCCAGGATATCGACAATGTGGCCAGGCTGGGGATCAATACGATCGATACCTCGAACGGGCTTTCGGCGAATACGCCAAGTGTACTATTCGCGAATGCGGGCGATATGCGCACGTCGATCTCGAAGGGTGCCTCGTCAAACGTCGCCGCAGTGAATTTACAGGACAACTATAGCACGCGCGTGCAGTTCGGCCTTATCGGGAACGACGACTTCACGATTTCCACTTCCGCGGACGGCAGCACCTTCAAAAATGCCATTGTTGCGACAACGGCCGGTGCCGTGAGCTTTCCCAATACGGGCGGCTTTACCGGAGATAGCGGTTCTGGAGGAACTGCCGGCCTTGTTCCCGCGCCGTCCGCGGGGACAGCCGCTGCCGGAAAATATTTGAAGGCGGACGGCGCTTGGAGTGTGCCACCCGGAGCGGCTACGGTAATGTCGGGCGCAACCTCCTCAACGGCTGGCGCTTCGGGTCTTGTTCCCGCGCCGTCCTCTGGGCAACAGGGAGCTTTTTTGCGCGGCGACGGCACATGGGAGCCGATGACGGCTGTCCAAATAGGCGGACTGGCGCCGTCCGCCACGGTGGATACCACTAATGCCACGAACGTAACGGCAGGCACGCTCCCGGCATCCCGTCTTCCCGACCTGTCGGGAACCTATCTTGCCGTTGCAACCGCGGGTGCCAACAACGGCGTCGCGACCCTCGATGCAGGCGGCAAGCTGACGGCATCGCAGATCCCAACGTCATTGACGGGTGCTGTCGTGTATCAGGGTACGTGGAATGCCAGTACAAACACGCCAACGCTCGCAAGCGGCGTGGGAACCAAGGGGTATTATTATAAGGTCTCCGTGGCTGGGACGCCGGCTATCGACGGCATCAGCCAATGGAATGTTGGCGACACGATTATCTTCGACGGCACTATTTGGGACAAAATCGATGGGATTTCAAACGAGGTTGTGAGCGTCGCCGGGCTTTATGGAACCATCGCGGCTTCGGGGCTCAAGAGTGCTCTAGCGATTTCCTCGGGCGACGTTTCCGGGCTCGGCTCGCTGGCTACCCAGAACACGGTAAATCTCGCTTCGCAGGCGGTCTCCGGTTCTTACCCTGTAGCGCTTAACGCGTCGGGCAATACGTCTCTAACTCTGCCAGCGAGCGGCACGCTAGCCACGACGGCGCAGCTAACGGCGGGAAATATTTCCGGGCTTGCAGCCTCTGCGACCGCGGATACGACGAACGCTTCGAATATCACCAGCGGCACGCTTCCGGCCGCGCGGCTGCCGAATCCTTCGGCATCGTCTCCAGGCGGGGTTCAATCGGCGACGGCTTCCGCCAACCAGTTCATGACCGGCATCAGCACAGCAGGGGTTCCGCAGTTCGCGCAACCGTCCGCAGCCAATGTCTCCGGCCTGGCGGCCGTGGCGACCTCCGGCTCGTTCGCCGACCTGACCAACAAACCCATCATAACCAGCCTCACCACCTATAACATCAAGCCGGATGGAACTGGAGACTTCGCGACGATCCAGGCGGCGCTGGACGCCATATCCAACAACATAATAAACCAGCGTACAGGGGTTAACTTTAGTCTGGCGGACGGTGTATACAACCATACAGCCCCGCTCATGGTGTTCAGCAACGTGTTCGCCCGGTGCACCATCCTCGGCAACAGTTACTCCAAAACCATGTCGAGTGTGGTTTCTTCGTCAGGCGGGGTTGGCGCGTGGACGTATACGCTGCAGCTCAACAATGTAACAGGCCTGACCGTTGGCATGTACGTTGTTGTTTCCGGCCTGTCTGGCGGCACCAACCCAACTTATCTTGCCGGCATGTGGCCGATTACTTCCGTCAACTTCGGTTCCAACCAAATAACGATTACCACGACGCACCATCTCGCCCAGGCGGCATCCGGTGCAGTGGCCGGAACGGTTTGCGGGCTCGGCGCCACGCTGAAGTTCAACGGCGGCATTAACGGACTGGAGATTTACGATGGCGCGGCCGTCATCAATTTTGGCGGCGGCACTGCATTTGTTGGAGACAATACCGGCAATACTTATGGGCTGGACATAGAAGACAACGGCAGAATTTACTGCAGTGGCACAGTTGGCGTCACTGGATTTACCCAGGCCGGTGTCGTGATGGTCTATTCGTCCGAGTTCGTCAATAATGGCCTGTTGGCTGTAAGCGCCAGCTCCGCTCTCAGTACATATCAGGGGCTCTTGATTGCTACCAACTCCACGTTCGATTCAAAGGTTGTGATTAGCGGAAACTACCATGGATGCGTGGCGACTACTGGTGGCGTTATCACGTTGCAACCAGGGAGTATAGTGACCGGCAACGGCGAGAAGGGGTTATACTCGTATAACCAAGGGTATATTGGCGGTACAGCCACGCTAAGCGGAAATAATTATGGCGCATACATGCAGTGGGACGGCTTTATAGACGTTACCAATCTGACATTCGTCAATAATACCACGCTTACCTACCAGAGCGGGGTTGGCTTCTCGAAGGCCTTTGCCACTGTGGGCGTAGCGCCAGCCGGCACCACCAGCGCGCTGAACATGGGTATATGGGGGAGCGCTCACCTTCGCGCGGACGGGACGGGCAAGGCGATTTCCCGGCTGTCTTTCGGTACCGACAATAGCGGTTATTCGTTTTCCATAGCGAAGGCCTACGGCGGCACGCTCACGGATATCGTTACGTTCTTCGACAACGGATGCAGCGGCGTCAATCTCGCGGGCGCTACCCCCGCCGTGCCGTGGGATGTGAATGGCGCGATCCGCACGCGCGGCGTCACGGTTGCGTCCTTGCCCGCAGCCGGCACGGCGGGAGCCGGCGCCCGGCATACGGTCACGGATAGCACCGTGGCAGCCTCGGGCAACTTCGGGGCGACAGTGGCAGGCTCCGGTTCATACATAGTTCCCGTATTCTCAAACGGTACAAATTGGCTGATCGGTTAATCTGGAGGATCTCAATGGCAACCGGCAATTTCGAGCGCTGCCTTGCCGTCACCCTCAAGTGGGAAGGCGGCTATTGCAATCACCCGGACGATCCGGGCGGACCAACCATGCGCGGCGTCGTCCAGCGCGAATACGACGCCTGGCGGGGAAAACATGGAAAGCGGGTACGTCCAGTGCATCAAATCGAGGAGGACGAGCTTCGCGAAATCTATCGCAGCGAATACTGGGATGCGATGAATTGCGACGGTCTAGCCGCCGGTATGGATCTATGCGTTTTCGACGCGGCGGTTAACTCCGGTGTGCAACGGGCCCGGGGCTGGTGCGCTCAAGCCAAGGAAATCGACCCGTTCTGCGATCTCAGGCTTGGCTTCCTGCAGGGACTTGGCCGCCTTTGGCGCGTCTTTGGCGCCGGCTGGAGGCGCCGGGTTGCCGGCATCCGGAACGAGGCGCATCTCATGGCCGGCACGAGCGTTACTGTCGTGCCGCATGACAACTCGCTGCATGCGGGCATGAAAGGTGACGCCGTTAAGCATTTGCAGGAAAAGCTGCGCGGTCTCGGCTATCCATGCGGGGCCGTCGACGGGATTTTCGGGGAGCAGCTTTTCCGGGCTGTTGTTCTGTTCCAGCACGACAACGATTTGACCGGCGAACCGGGAGTTTGGCTGTCCGCATATAACGGGCCGCTGGCCTCCGCGAGGCCAATGCTGCCCAAACGAGCCGCGGCGACCGCGAAGGATCTTGAGCAGGCAGGCGACCGGCCGGCAAAGCGCATGAACCTGCTGCAGCGCATTCTGGCGTGGCTTTTCGGCGCCAGCGCCGCGGCACAAGCGCTCCAGGGCGATAGCGTTGCCGAGAGCGTCAGCGGGCTGCGAATGATCGTGGAACCGCTGCAGGGTCTTGCGGAGTGGCTTGCGGGTAATCATTGGCTCGTTATCGCGGCGATTTGCATCGGGCTCATCGCCTTGGTGCGGCTCATTCGGAAGGAGCACCTCCAGGCATACCGCAACTTCGACTATCAAGGTTCAGCACAGACGCAGGTGGAGGCACAATGACCGCAGTATTCGCCACTTTGGGCGCATGGCTGTCGCGACGCCTTGAGGCGTTTGGCCTGAGTACCATCGTATCGCTGGCCTTTCTTGGTCCAGTGGCCCCGATCCTGACGGGTATCGCGAATGCTATTGGCGCAACGATCACGGCGATCTTCGAGATCGTCGTCTCCCTGTCTAAAAGTGCTGAAGGCCGCGTCTTTCTGGCAATGGTGGCATTGGGCCTTGGGTTCCTCTATTTGCGCTTCCACTACATCGAGGAGGGGAAGGCCATGGTACATCCGCGCACGATCGAGAAAATCGTTCATGCGCCCTGTGCAAGGAGGAAATAGCGTGGCCCCAGTTCCAAACGGGGGCAGCGCAGCCTTTTGCCCGGCCGGCGAATCGATCGCAAATCAGTCGCGCTTCGATCTTTCGCGCGGTTATATCCCAGTGCTGCTTGCGGCGGCGTTGTTCGCGGGAGGATTTGGCGCCGCGTTCCGCGTGGGTGGCTGGCTGGAAACGTTCCAGCAGGAACGCTCCGCTGTTCTATCTCGCCTGGACAAAATCGAGGCGAAACTCGATAGCCTGATAGTTAGGGCAAGTCCGCGACAACACGCAAAGAAATAGACCCGCGCCCTCTTAACGTAAGCATACGGTGTAGGCCGC
>PMBZ01000225.1 GCA_003153975.1 Hyphomicrobiales bacterium | reverse complement strand
ATGGTGATGCCGGGCGATAACGTTTCCATGGAGGTCGAGCTGATCGTGCCGATCGCAATGGAGGAGAAGCTTCGTTTCGCTATTCGCGAGGGCGGCCGCACAGTGGGCGCCGGCGTCGTGGCGAGCATCATAAAGTAGCAAGGGGAAATGGGGAGATGGCGTCCCTTAGCGGGGCGCCTCTTCTTTTGGGAGTGAGAAATGGCTGGTCAAACGATCCGCATCCGGCTGAAGGCGTTCGATCACCGAGTGCTCGACACCTCCACGAAGGAGATCGTGAACACGGCGAAGCGCACGGGCGCCGATGTCCGGGGGCCGATACCGCTCCCGACTCGCATCGAGCGGTATACCGTGAACCGCTCGCCGCACATCGACAAGAAGAGCCGCGANNAGTTCGAGATGCGGACGCATAAGCGCTTGATCGATATCGTCGATCCGACGCCGCAGACCGTGGACGCGCTCATGAAGCTCGACTTGGCTGCCGGTGTGGACGTCGAGATCAAGCTGTAGTTTGGAATTTTGACAGCTGCGCGGAGACTGCGCGGATTGGGAAACTGAGGCAGACCGATGCGATCGGGATTGTTGGCACAGAAGGTTGGCATGACGCGGATCTTCACCGATGCGGGCGAGCATGTGCCCGTAACGGTGTTGAAGCTCGAAAATTGCCAAGTGGTTGCGCATCGGACGCAAGAGGCGAACGGCTACACCGCGCTTCAGCTCGGCGCAGGCACGCGCAAGGTCAAGAATGTGACGCGCGCCCAGCGCGGCCATTTCGCCAAGGCTCAGGTCGAGCCGAAGGCAAAGCTGGTTGAATTCCGGGTTTCGCCGGAAAACCTGATCGATGTGGGCGCGGAGCTGACCGCGGACCATTTCGTGGCCGGCCAGTTCGTCGACGTGACCGGAACGAGCATTGGTAAAGGTTTTACCGGCGCCATGAAGCGCTGGAATTTCGGCGGCTTGCGTGCAACTCACGGCGTGTCGATCTCGCACCGCAGCCACGGTTCGACAGGCAACCGGCAGGACCCCGGAAAGACCTTTGCTGGCAAGAAGATGGCCGGCCATTACGGCGACGAGCGGATTACGACTCAGAACCTGCAGATCGTGCGTACGGATGTCGAGCGCGGTTTGATCCTGATTCGTGGCGCGGTACCTGGATCGAAGGGCGGCTGGGTGATGCTTCGCGACGCGGTGAAGAAGGCGTTGCCAGAGGGGGCGCCGAAGCCGGGTGCGTACCGCAAGCCAGAGAATAGCGGCGCCAGCGCAGGCGCGGAAGCGGGGGCGAAATGAAGGCCGATGTAATGACCCTCGATGCTTCCTCCGCCGGGAGCGTCGAGCTTAACGATGCAGTATTCGCGCTGGAACCTCGCGCAGACATCTTGCAGCGCATGGTCCGCTATCAGCTCTCGAAGCGTCAGGCCGGCACGCATAAGGCGAAGGGCCGGAGTGAAGTGAGCGGCCCGAACAAGAAGATTTATAAGCAGAAGGGCACTGGGCAGGCCCGTCATGGCAACGACAAGCCGCCTCAGTTCCGCGGCGGCGGCCGTGCCTTCGGCCCGGTTCCGCGCAGCCATGCGCACGATCTGACGAAGAAGGTCCGCGCGCTGGCTTTGAAGCATGCGCTGTCCTCGAAGGTGAAGTCGAATGCGCTGATCGTACTCGACAAGGCCGAGATCGCGGAGCCCAAGACCGCGGAGCTTCGCGGAAAGTTCAGCGGGCTGGGCCTTTCGAACGCGCTTATCGTCGACGGCGCCTCGCTGCAGGACAACTTCGCGCTTGCCGCTCGCAACATCCCGAATGTGGATGTGCTGCCGGTTCAGGGCATCAACGTTTACGACATTCTGCGCCGCGACAAGCTTGTTCTGACGCGCGCGGCGCTCGAAGCGCTGGAGGAGCGGTTCAAATGAGGCAGGAAGAGCTGTACGACGTGATCCGCTCGCCGCTCGTAACGGAAAAGTCGACCATGGCATCCGAAAACAGCCAGGTCGTTTTCAAGGTCGCGATGAGCGCGACGAAGCCCGAGATCAAGGAAGCCGTTGAACGCTTGTTCAACGTCAAGGTGGTCGCCGTTAACACTCTGATTCGCAAGGGAAAGACCAAGCGATTTAAGGGCGTCCGCGGCCAGCAGAGCGATTTCAAGAAGGCGATCGTGACCCTCGCCGAGGGCCAGGCGATCGACATCACGGCAAGGCTGTAAGCTAGAGATTCGGTAAGGGCGCAATCGCCATGGCACTGAGAAAATTCAACCCCATAACGCCCGGCCTCCGGCAGCTCGTGCTGGTAGACCGTTCGCAGCTATGGAAAGGCAAGCCGGTGAAGGCGCTCACCGAGGGCCGCAGCGAGAGCGCGGGCCGGAATGCGCACGGCCATATCACCTCGCGCCGGCGCGGCGGCGGCCACAAGCGGGCCTACCGGATCGTCGATTTCAAGCGGCGCAAGTTCGATATGTCCGCGACCGTCGAGCGGCTGGAATACGACCCGAACCGCACCGCGTTCATCGCGCTCATAAAGTATGAGGACGGCGAGCTGTCCTATATCCTAGCGCCGCAGCGTCTGAATGCAGGGGACAAGGTCGTCTCCGGTCACAAAGTCGACGTGAAGCCCGGCAACGCGATGCCGATGGCAAACATGCCCATCGGCACCATCATCCACAATGTGGAGATGAAGCTCGGCAAGGGCGGCCAGATCGCACGCTCGGCGGGCTGCTATGCTCAACTCGTGGGCCGCGACCAGGGCATGGCGATCCTGCGGCTTAACTCAGGCGAAATGCGCATGGTGCAAGCCGAGTGCATGGCCACGGTCGGTGCGGTTTCGAATGCCGACAACTCGAACCAGAATTTGGGTAAAGCGGGCCGCAACCGCTGGCTGGGCAAGCGCCCGAGCGTTCGCGGCGTCGCGATGAACCCGGTGGACCACCCGCATGGCGGCGGCGAAGGCCGCACCTCCGGTGGCCGCCACCCTGTTACTCCGTGGGGCAAGGGCACCAAGGGCACCCGCACCCGCAAGAATCCCAACACGGATAAATACATTGTCCGCGCCCGCCACGTGAAGAAGAAATAGAGGCAGCGATGACACGCTCAGTTTGGAAAGGCCCGTTCGTTGACGGCTATGTGATCGCGAAAGCGGATGCCGCGCGCGATAAGAAGTCGAATGCGCCGATTAAGATTTGGAGCCGGCGCTCGACGATACTGCCGCAATTCGTGGGGCTCACATTCGCCGTCCATAACGGGCAGAAGCATATTCCGGTGCTTGTCTCCGAGGATATGGTTGGCCACAAGTTTGGCGAGTTCGCTCCGACCCGCACCTATTACGGCCATTCCGCCGATAAGAAGGCGAAGAGGAAGTAGCCATGTCGAAACCGAAGTTCGAGCGGCGGCTCAAGGAGAATGAGGCTCAGGCGGTGGCGTGCTCGCTGCGTGTCAGCCCGCAGAAGCTAAACCTCGTCGCGCAACTCATCCGCGGCAAGAAGGTGGAGAAGGCGTTGGCTGAACTCACTTTCTCGCACAAGCGCATCGCGAAGGATGTCAAGAAGACGCTTCAGTCGGCGATTGCAAACGCTGAAAACAATCATGGCCTCGATGTCGACCAGCTTGTGGTTGCCGAAGCCTATGTCGGCAAGAATTTGGTGATGAAGCGCTTTCACGCGCGGGCACGCGGACGCATGGGCCGGATCGAGAAGGTTTTCTCGCAGCTCACCGTCGTTGTGAGAGAAGTTCAGGAGCAAGCCTAATGGGGCAGAAAGTCAACCCGATCGGGCTCCGGCTCGGAATCAACCGGACATGGGATAGCCGTTGGTACGCCGGCAAGGGCGAATACGGCAAGCTACTGCACGAGGACTTCCGTATACGGGAATTCATTCTGAAGCAGCGCCGTCAGGCCGGCATCTCGAAAGTCGTGATCGAGCGCCCGCATAAAAAGTGCCGCGTTACGGTGCACACAGCACGCCCCGGCATTCTGATTGGCAAAAAGGGCGCCGATATCGAGAAGCTCCGCGGCCAGCTCGCGAAGTTTACCGCGTCGGAAGTATATTTGAATATCGTAGAGGTACGCAAACCCGAGATCGACGCAACGCTCGCCGCCGAGGGCATCGCGCAGCAGCTTGAACGCCGTGTCGCCTTCCGGCGAGCCATGAAGCGTGCGACGCAATCGGCGCTGCGGCTGGGCGCGCAAGGAGTGCGCATCTATGTTTCCGGCCGCTTGGGCGGCGCGGAAATCGCGCGCATGGAATGGTATCTCGATGGCCGCGTGCCGCTGCACACGCTGCGCGCAAATATCGACTACGGTACGGCCGAGGCCGAGACGGCATATGGCATCATCGGCGTGAAAGTCTGGATCTTCAAGGGTGAGATCCTCGATCACGATCCGATGGCGCAGGAGCGTCTGTCGCTGGAGAGCCAGGAAGGCGGCGGGCCTTCGCGGCCTGAGCGGCCGGCACGGCGTGATCGCGGCGATGGCGACAGGCGGGACCGCGGCGGACGTGACCGCGGCGATCGCGAGAGAGAAAAGGCTTAGCGCGGACGCTATGGCGTAGCGCATTGGGACAATGGTGTGAGCGATGCTGCAACCGAAGAAGACAAAGTTCAGAAAGGCCTTCAAAGGCCGGATGAATGGCAATGCCAAAGGCGGCACATCGCTTAACTTTGGCAGTTTTGGCCTGAAGGCACTGGAACCGGAGCGCGTTACCGCTCGCCAGCTTGAGGCGGCACGCCGGGCTATCACGCGTCAGATGAAGCGCGCGGGCCGCGTGTGGATCAGGGTTTTCCCAGATCTGCCGGTTTCGAAAAAGCCGACCGAAGTTCGTATGGGTAAGGGCAAGGGCTCGCCGGAATATTGGGCGGCGCGCGTGAAGCCCGGCAAGATCATGTTCGAGATCGACGGCGTCGGCGAGGAGACCGCTCGCGAGGCGCTTCGGCTTGGAGCTGCCAAACTGCCAATCCGTACCAGAGTGGTAGCGCGGCTTGGTGAAGTCTCGGCGGCTAAGGAGTAAGCGGGGCAGCCATGGATATCGAAGAAGTCCGCCGTTTCACGCTCGACCAGCTTGAGGACGAACTTATCAAGTTGAAGCGCGAACAATTCAACCTGCGGTTCCAGAAGGCGACCGCGCAGCTCAACAACACAGCGCGCGTTCGCGAGGTGCGCCGCACCATCGCCCGCATCAAGACTGCCGCCCGCGAGAAGCGCGTGGCGGAAGCGCAGAGTTAAGGACGACGAAAATGCCGAAGCGCGTTTTGCAGGGTGTGGTTGTCTCCGACAAGAACGACAAAACGGTGGTCGTTCAGGTCGAGCGCCGTCTTACCCACCCGGTTCTGAAAAAGACCGTGCGCCTGACCAAGAAATATCATGCGCATGACGAGGCCAATAAGTTCCACACGGGCGACCTCGTTCGCATCCAGGAATGCCCGCCGGTCTCGAAGAATAAGCGGTGGGTCGTGCTGGACCAAGCGTCCTGAGCCAGGCCGCCCCGATGGATTGAACGCGAGGCGCCAGGGAAGCTTCCTCGCTGGAAAGGTGAAGTAACATGATACAGATGCAAACTCATCTGGATGTCGCCGATAATTCCGGTGCGCGCCGGGTCATGTGCATCAAGGTGCTGGGCGGCTCGATGCGCCGGACAGCCACGATCGGCGATGTGATCGTCGTCAGCGTGAAAGAGGCGATTCCGAAGGGCCGTGTAAAAAAGGGCCAGGTGATGAAGGCGGTCATCGTTCGTACCTCCTTTCCGGTCCGGCGCCCCGATGGCAGCGCGATCCGCTTCGACAGTAACGCCGCGGTGCTGATCAACAATCAACGCGAGCCGATCGGCACGCGCATTTTTGGGCCTGTGCCGCGCGAGCTTCGTGCGAAGCAGCACATGAAGATCATCTCCCTTGCGCCTGAGGTGCTGTAATGAGCCGTCCGAAGCTCAAGGTTAAGAAAGGCGACCACGTGGTTGTGATCGCCGGCCGCGATAAAGGTAAGCGCGGCGAGGTGCTGCAGGTGAATCCGGACGAGAACCGGGCGCTGGTGCAGGGGGTCAATGTCGTGGTGCGGCATCAGAAGCAGACGCCGCAGCAGGAAGGCGGCAAGGTCTCGAAAGAGGCGCCGATCCACATTTCGAACATCGCGGTGGAGGATCCGTCAAACGGAGAGCCAACGCGGGTGGGCTACAAAATCTTGGACGATGGACGCAAGGTCCGGTTTGCCAAGCGTTCGGGCGAGACGATCGATGACTAAGGCCAAGGCGAAAGCGGAAGCAAGCACCAGCGGATATGTGCCGCGGCTCAAGCTGCACTATGTCGAGGCGGTGCGCCCCGCGCTGCAAGAGCAGTTCAATTACACGAACCCCATGCGGGTGCCGGAAATCACGAAGGTCGTGCTCAACATGGGCATCGGCGAGGCCACGGCCGACCGCAAGAAGGTCGAGCAGGCGACGCGCGACATGACGCTCATCGCTGGGCAGAAGCCCATCATGACCAAGGCCCGCAAGTCCATCGCGAACTTCAAGCTGCGCGACGACATGGCGATCGGTTGCAAGGTCACGCTGCGCAAGGCGCGGATGTACGAGTTTCTCGACCGCCTGGTCATGATTGCGCTCCCGCGCGTGAAGGACTTCCGGGGCCTTAACCCGAAGAGCTTCGACGGGCGCGGCAATTATGCGATGGGCATCAAGGAGCACATCGTTTTCCCAGAGATCGACTACGACAAGGTCGAGCAGATCTGGGGCATGGACATCATCGTGTGCACGACGGCCGAAACCGATGAAGAGGCTCGCGCGCTGCTGAAACAATTCAACTTCCCCTTCCGGCAATAGGGCGAGGCGGAGGAGACAGTATGGCCAAGACAGGCATGGTTGAGCGGAATGACAAGCGGCGGCGCATTGCCGCGCGGGACGCTCAAAAACGCGCGGAACTTAAAGAGGTCGCGAACAACAAGGATCTGCCCATGGAGGAGCGCTTCGCGGCGCGCCTCAAGCTTGCGCAGCTTCCTCGCAATGGCTCGCCTACCCGCATACGCAATCGTTGCGAGGTTACGGGCCGTCCGCGCGGCTTTTACCGTAAGTTGAAGATGTCGCGTATCGCGCTGCGCGAACTGGGCAATAAGGGGCTTATCCCCGGTTTGGTGAAATCGAGCTGGTAGGGATCAACAGGATATGACGGTTTCCGATCCACTGGGCGATATGCTGACACGCATCCGCAATGCGCAGATGCGCAGCCGGCCGAAGGTCTCCACACCGGCGTCGAAGCTGCGCGCGCGCGTCCTCGATGTCTTGAGGGAAGAGGGCTATATCCGCGGCTATGCCGAGATCTCGTATGGCGGCGGTAAGACGGAGTTCGAGATCGAACTCAAATATTACGAAGGCACGCCGGTCATCCGCGAGATCAAGCGGGTGTCCACGCCAGGCCGCCGCGTTTATTCGAGCGTGGCCGAGTTGCCGACCATCGCGAACGGCCTTGGGGTGGCGATCTTGTCGACACCCAAGGGCGTGATGTCGGATACGCGCGCCCGCGCCGAAAATGTGGGTGGCGAGGTTTTGTGCAGCGTGTTCTAGGCGCGCAAACAGGGTGAATTGCCCTGGATGGCCGGTTTGTTGCGGCCATGCCAGGCTTGAAGAAGAAGAAGGTTTTGGACCATGTCCCGGATTGGCAAAAAGCCGGTAGCTGTGCCGAAGAGTGTGACGGCAACAGTTGACGGACAGACGGTGACGGTGAAGGGGCCCAAGGGGCAGCTTTCGCTCACCCTTGTCGACGACATCGAGGTGAAGCTGGAGGACGGCTCCATCAGCGTGTCGCCGCGCTCCGACACGAAGCGCGCACGCTCGATGTGGGGCATGTCGCGTTCGCTGGTCGAGAACTTGGTTCTCGGAACGACCAACGGTTTCTCCCGCACGCTGGAGATCACCGGCGTCGGCTACCGCGCAGCTATGGACGGTAAGTCGCTCAAGCTGCAGCTGGGCTACAGCCACGACGTGTTCTACCCTATTCCGGATGGCATTACGATTGCCTGCCCGAAGCCGACTGAGATAACCATCACCGGCATCGAGAAGGACAGGGTGGGGCAGGTTGCCGCCGAGATTCGCGCCTATCGCGGACCCGAGCCGTACAAGGGCAAGGGTATCCGCTACCAGGGCGAGTTTATTCAACGCAAAGAAGGCAAGTCGAAAAAGTAGGACGGGACAATGGCTTCTCCGCTTTCCAATTTCGATCGCCGCGCCGCGCGGGTCCGCCGGACTTTGCGCCGCGCCCAGGGCAGCAGGCCCAGGCTATCGGTTTTCCGCTCGTCGAAGCATATTTATGCGCAGATCATCGACGACTCCAAGGGCTATACGCTCGCTTCCGCTTCGAGCATAGACAGCGAGCTGAAGGGTAGCCTCCCGAAGGGCACGGATGTCGCGGCAGCCGCCGAAGTCGGCAAGCTTGTCGCGCAACGCGCTCTGAAGGCGGGTGTCAAGGATGTCGTCTTCGACCGCGGCGGCTATCTCTATCACGGGCGCGTCAAGGCCTTGGCCGACGCTGCCCGCGAAGAAGGATTGAACTTTTAAGACCAGCTCAGGCGCTGGGCTTGAGAAGAAATGAAAGGGTACGCTCGTGGCTCGTGATCCACGTGAAAGAGGCAGAGACCGGGACCGCGATGAGCGCGACAGCGAATTCGTGGACAAGCTGGTCCACATCAATCGCGTTGCGAAGGTCGTGAAGGGNNGGCTTCGGCCACGGCAAGGCCCGCGAGGTTCCAGACGCGATCAAGAAGGCCACGGATTCGGCCAAGCGCAACCTGATCCGCGTGCCCTTGCGTGAGGGCCGCACGCTGCATCACGACGTGCATGGCCATCATGGCGCGGGCAAGGTGTTTCTGCGCGCGGCGCCTCCCGGCACCGGCATCATCGCGGGTGGCCCGATGCGCGCCGTGTTCGAGACGCTGGGCGTTCAGGACGTGGTGGCGAAGTCGCTTGGCACATCGAATCCATATAACATGGTGCGCGCTACCTTCGATGCGCTCCGGCGCGAGGACAGCCCTAGGGGTGTCGCCGCACGGCGCGGCAAGAAGGTCAGCGAAATCGTCACCCGCAGGCGCGACCACGCCGAGGGCGCTGGCGCGGCTCAGCCGGCAGAGGCGTAAGGGAGCGCAAGATGACTAAAGCACCGGCGAAGAAGACGCTGACGATCGAGCAAATCGGAAGCCCGATCCGCAGGCCTTACGATCAGCGCGAGACGCTTATCGGTTTGGGCCTTAACAAAATGCACCGCCGCAAGGTGGTGGCCGACAATCCGGCCATCCGCGGTATGATCAACAAAGTCTCGCATCTCGTGCGCATCGTCGAAGAAAACGGCGTTCCGCTGGATGCGAAAAAGCGTTAAAAGCGGCGCGGCTCGCCGCTTAAGGATCTGAACCATGAAGCTGAACGAGTTGACAGACAACCCAGGCGCGACGAAGGACCGCATTCGTGTGGGCCGGGGCATCGGCTGCGGCAAGGGCAAGACCGGCGGGCGCGGCGTCAAAGGTCAGAAGGCGCGCTCCGGCGTAGCCATCAAGGGCTTCGAGGGCGGCCAGATGCCGCTGCACATGCGGCTGCCCAAGCGCGGCTTCAACAATCCGCTGCGGCTCGATTTTGTGCACATCAATCTGGACCGCGTGCAGGACGCCATCGATGCGGGCAAGCTTTCCGCGAAGGACGTGATCGATGCAGAGGCGCTGATCGCTTCTGGAGCGCTGCGGCGTGAGCGGGATGGCGTGCGGCTGCTCGCTCGCGGCGCGCTCAAGGCTCCGCTGAAATTCAAGGTTGCGGGAGCTTCCGAAGCCGCGGTGAAGGCGGTCGAGGCCGCAGGCGGTTCCGTCGAGATTACAATCCAGAAGAAGGACCGGCTGGCTGGCGACGGCAAGCGGGCTGTGCGCAGACGCGCTGCGCAGGCCAAGCGGGAGAGTCGCCTGCCGAAATCTGCCTAGGTGACGAGGAGTTGTCTGCTGCGCCTGAGGCCGCTCCCACGTGACTTGAAAGGTAGCTCTTCTACTGTACGACACTAATCGAGACCCATCATGCCGAGACATCGCTCCTGATTGCGCGCCGGAGCGGTGGGGCAGACCGGAGTAGCAGTCATGGTTTCCGCAGCGGAACAACTTGCCGCGAACCTGAAATTCGACACGTTCAAGAAGGCGGGCGAGCTGCAGCAGCGCCTGCTGTTTACGCTCGGCGCTTTGCTGGTCTACCGGCTCGGAACCTTCATCCCGATACCCGGCATCGATACCGCGATGCTCGCCAAGCTGTTCGAGAACAGCAACACGGTGTTCGGTCTGCTGAATGTGTTCTCGGGCGGCGCGCTTTCGCGTTCGGCGATCTTCCTGCTGAACATCATGCCGTACATCACGGCGTCGATCATCATCCAGCTCTTAACCTCGGTGCTGCCCACGCTTGAAGCGCTCAGGAAAGAGGGCGAGTCCGGGCGCAAGCAGCTTAACCAATATACCCGCTATCTCACGGTGATCATCGCGACGGTTCAGGCGACGCTGACGGCCAAGGGGCTCAACAGCTCCGCGCTGGAGCCAGGCTGGTTCTTCCAGCTCACCACGGTAATCTCGCTGGTGGGCGGCACGATGTTTCTCGTCTGGCTAGGCGAGCAGATTACCGCACGCGGCATCGGCAACGGCTCCTCGCTGATCATCTTCGCGGGCATCGTGGCCGAGATGCCGACCGCACTTGCACGCATCCTCGAGCAAGGTAAGAATGGCATCCTGCCGCCTGCGGTTATTATCGTGTTGCTTGTGGTGATGGCCGGGGTCATCACCATGGTGGTGTTCTTCGAGCGCGCGCAGCGGCGGCTTACGATCCAGTATCCAAAACGGCAGATCGGCAACCGCATGTTCCAAGGCGACAGCTCGCATTTGCCGCTGAAGCTCAATGCGTCGGGCGTTATTCCGCCGATCTTCGCGTCCACGCTGCTCTATCTGCCCGCGACTGCCCAGCAATTTATGGGATCGTCGTCTGATGAGATGAGCCGCTTGCTGGCTCTTCTCGGCCCGGGGCAGCCCGTACATATTCTGTTTTATATCGCGCTGATCGTCTTCTTCTCGTTCTTCTACACGCCGATTGTCATTCCACCTCAGGAAACCGCTGACAATCTCAAGAAATATGGCGGTTTCATACCGGGCTACCGGCCTGGGCCGAGGACGGCGCAATATATCGAATACGTGTTGAACAGGATCACTGTGATCGGTGCGGCCTACGTTTCCGTGGTCTGCATTCTGCCAGAAGTGCTGTCCTACCAGATGAACGCTCCATTCTATTTTGGCGGCACCTCGCTCCTGATCGTCGTCAGTGTTACCATGGATACGGTGGCGCAGATCCAGAGCCATCTGCTTGCGCATCAATATGAAGGACTCATTAAGAAGTCCAAACTCAACAAGGGTAGGAGCCGCCGATGAATATCATTCTACTTGGGCCTCCCGGCGCGGGAAAAGGCACGCAATCCAAGTATCTTGAAGACCACTTCCATCTAAAGCAGCTTTCGACGGGCGACATGCTTCGTCACGCGGTAGCTACTGGTAGCCCGGTTGGCGTCGTCGCCAAGTCCTTTATGGAAGGTGGCAAGCTTGTTCCCGACGATGTCGTCGTGGGCGTGATTTCCGAAGCCATCGAAGCTTTGCCGAAAGAGACAGCCGGCTTCATTCTTGACGGTTTTCCGCGCAGCGTGCCGCAAGCCGGAATTCTCGATCAGCTTCTGGACCGCATCGGCAAGAATATCGACGCGGTGATTGTTGTTGACGTCAAGGACGACATTCTGGTCAAGCGCATTTCGGGGCGCTTCACCTGTGGTAGCTGCGGGGAGGTATTCAACGACTTCTTCCGCCTGCCGAAGACGGAAGGTGTATGCGACCGCTGCGGAAGCACCTCTTTCAAGCGCCGTTCGGATGATAATCCTGACACGGTTCGCGAACGTCTGGTGGTCTACCATGAGCAGACCAAACCCTTGATCGACTACTACAAGGCCAAGGGGAAGCTGAACATCATCGATGGCGAAGCGGCCATCGAGGACGTGAAGGAGCGGATCAACGAGTTCCTGGGAGCCACGCGTCAGTAGACGCGCGGCAACGCTGGGGAACTTTATCCATATTGTTGAGAAGGGCGCTAGACTAATTTGAGAACCGTGATTATATTGCAGCCCTTAACTCATGATCTGCGGCGGTCTGGAGGGCACGGCTCTCTGGGCGCTGCGACGCATTCCGATGTGGGCGGACACCCGCTCGAACTTAGCCTAAACACGACGAGGACAACGTGGCACGTATAGCGGGTGTGAACATCCCATCGAACAAGCGCGTAGAAATCGGCCTTCGCTATATCCATGGCATCGGCGCGCGTTTCGCGAAGGAAATCTGCGAGAAGGTCAACATCCCGGTTCAGCGCCGCGTGAACGAGCTGACCGACGCCGAAGTGTTGCAAATCCGCGAGGTGATCGACCGCGACTATGTCGTGGAAGGCGATCTGCGCCGCGAGGTTGCGATGAATATCAAGCGGTTGATGGATTTGGGCTGCTATCGCGGGCTCAGGCATCGCCGCGGGCTCCCCGTGCGGGGGCAGCGCACGCACACAAATGCACGCACGCGAAAAGGCCCGGCCAAGCCGATTGCTGGTAAGAAGAAGTAGGCGTGGCTCAAGCGGCCAAATTTGGGATATAGACCATGGCGAAGGAAAAGGCGCGCGTTAAGCGCCGCGAGAAGAAGAACATTGCATCCGGTGTCGCGCACGTGAATGCAAGTTTTAACAATACGATGATTACGATCACGGACGCGCAGGGAAATACGATTTCCTGGTCGTCATCGGGCGCGATGGGTTTCAAGGGTTCGCGGAAATCGACGCCCTACGCCGCGCAGGTGGCAGCCGAGGACGCCGGCCGCAAGGCGCAAGAGCATGGCATGCGCACCGTCGAGATCGAGGTCAGCGGACCCGGGTCGGGGCGTGAATCCGCGCTGCGCGCTCTGCAAGCCTGCGGCTTCCAGGTGACTTCCATCCGCGACGTTACGCCAATCCCGCACAATGGCTGCCGTCCGCGCAAGCGCCGGCGTGTCTAAATAAAGAGAGGGGCGGCCCTCTCCAGATTGCAAGTGATTGCGGCGCCCAATCCGGACCGGCGCTGCCACATAAGGAAAGAACCGTGCTCAACAAGAACTGGCAGGACCTCATCAAGCCCGGAAAGATCAACGTTATTCCGGGCACGAACCCCAGATACGTTGCCTCCATCGTGGCGGAGCCGCTGGAACGCGGATTCGGCCTGACGCTCGGCAACGCGCTGCGCCGCGTCCTGCTTTCCTCCCTGCAGGGCGGATCTGTGACGACCGTGCATATCGACGGTGTTCTTCATGAGTTCTCGTCGATTCCCGGCGTGCGCGAGGATGTGACCGACATCGTGCTCAACATCAAGGACATCGCGCTCCGCATCCATTCGGATGGCGTGAAGCGCATGGTGCTCCGCAAGGAAGGCCCCGGCGTGGCGCGTGCCCGCGATATCGAGGCTGGCGCGGATGTGGAAATCCTGAACCCGGATTTGGTGATCTGCACGCTCGACGAAGGCGCGAACGTGCGCATGGAGCTGACCGCGACTATCGGCAAGGGCTACGTTCCCGCTGAGCGCAACCGCCCGGACGATGCGCCCATCGGCCTGATCCCAGTGGACAGCCTTTACAGCCCGGTGAAGAAGGTCTCCTACAAGATCTCCAATACGCGTGAAGGACAGATCCTCGACTACGACAAACTCGTGCTCGACGTCGAGACCAACGGCGCGGTGTCGCCAGAGGACGCCGTCGCCCTGGCCGCCCGCATTATCCAGGACCAGCTTTCGATCTTCGTGAACTTCGAAGAGCCGCGCAAAGAGGTCTCCGAGGAGCGCGTGCCACAGCTTGAGTTCAACGCGGCACTGCTCAAGAAGGTTGACGAGCTTGAGCTTTCGGTGCGCTCGGCGAACTGCCTCAAGAACGACAACATCGTTTATATCGGCGATCTTATCCAGAAGACCGAGGCGGAGATGTTGCGCACGCCGAACTTCGGGCGTAAATCTCTGAACGAAATCAAAGAGGTGCTGGCCGGTATGGGGCTGCATCTCGGCATGGAAGTCCCGAACTGGCCGCCGGAGAATATTGAGGAACTGGCTAAGCGGTTCGAGGATCATTATTGATAGGGCAATAGACCCGCGGGCGCTGTCTCGGCACTTGCGGATTTCGAGGGCGAGACAATGCGTCACCATAATTCCGGCCGTAAATTTAATCGTACGGCTAGCCACCGCCAGGCCATGTTTGCGAATATGGCCGCAGCGCTCATTAAGCATGAGCAGATCGTGACAACGCTTCCCAAGGCTAAGGACCTTCGTGGCGTTGTCGAGGCACTCATCACGCTCAGCAAGCGGGGCGACCTGCATGCACGCCGCGTCGTCGCCTCCCGGCTCCGCGACGACAAGATGGTGAAGAAGCTGTTCGAAACGATCGGTCCTCGCTATCAGGGACGCCCCGGTGGCTATACCCGCGTGCTTAAGGCGGGCTTCCGCTATGGCGATAATGCGCCGCTCGCTGTGATTGAGCTTGTGGATCGCGATGAGAGCGCGAAGGGGCGGGATTCCGGGCCCGTACAAGACCGGGAAGAGGCGGACGGCGCCGCGTAAGGCAGTGCCGTCCAGAATTTATCGTCTGCTTGACCGTTACGGCTCCAAGCGTTATATCAACCTAGATTGGCGAATACCGCCGAACTTCCATTTAGCTTAGGTCCGATCATGTCGCGCCAGTGCGAACTCACAGGCAAGGGTGGCCTTGTTGGTCACCTCGTAAGCCACTCGAATATCAAGACGAAGCGGCGCTATCTGCCGAACCTCTGCAACGTGACGCTGCTTAGCGATGTGCTGGGGCGCGGTGTACGCTTGCGGATCAGCGCCAACGCACTGCGCTCGGTGGAGCACCGCGGCGGCCTGGACGCGTTCCTGATGAAGGCGAGAGACGAAGAACTTTCGCTGAAGGCGCGCCGTCTGAAGCGCGAAGTCGTCAAGGCGCGCGCCCGTACCGAGGAAAGTACCGCCGCTTAGCTTTCGGGCCGGCCGCGGGAACGCCCGTCACGCATAACGATTTTTGCCCCGGTTGCCGCCGCAGCCGGGATTTTGGCGTTTAGGTGGGAGACAAGTGCGCCTCGCGGAAGGTCCTGCTCCGCTTGCGGCGGGCACTTCCAGGTTTTCCCGCGGACAGAAGGCGGGTTAGTGGCCTGCGTCAGTCAAAATGAGGGTAAAGGTGTCTCAGCTTGATGCGGGCATCGGCGGTTGTGGAGCGCCAATTGGCCTTGGGGTGGTTGGTGTTGCGTTCGTTCTGCCAAGCCGCGACCTTTTTGGTCAGCGTTTCCTTATCGGGAATGCGGCGGTCCAGGCATTGCGAGGCCAGGACACCCAGCCCGGATTCCGCCATATTCAGCCAGCTGCCGTACTTGGGTGTGTAGTGCCATTCGAAGCGCTCCACGAGCCGCTTGGCTTCGGCAGGCGGGAAGGCTTCGTAAAGCGAGGCTTTGGCGTGCGTGTTGAGGTTGTCCTGGACCAGACGGATCTTCCTGGCGTGCGGGAAGTGGACGTCCGATAAGTCTTTGAGGATATGGGCATAATCGACGGCGGTGCGGCGGTCCGTAACCTCAACGTGCCGCCAGCCCTCCAGCGGCGCGAACAGCATGAACAGGTTGGCGGTGCCATTGCGTTCGTATTCGTAGTCAACCCGCTCCGGCTGGCCCGGCTTCATCGGGATTGGCGTGCGCGTTTCCGAAACGAGCTGCTTGGAGCACTCGTCCAGACAGACGAGCGGCATTTCTGGATCGTGCGGCTGAGTATAAACGTCCAGCACCTCCTCCATGGCTTCTACGAATGCGCCATTGGCATCCGGCGGGATGACCCATTGCTCCTTGCGGTGAGGCTGCAACGTGTTTTTTTTTAGAACGCGCCCGATGGTGTTGCCGGTGGCGCGCTCGACGATGCCCAGTTCCACCACCTTTAAGCGGTGCGCTACCGCACGGCGCGCTACTTGAGCGCAATTTAAGCGGCGCGCTACCGCACGGCGCGCTACTTGAGCGCAATGTCCTCCAGGAGCCGCAGCGTCCAGCGAGCGCGGCCATCCGGAGGCGTGGATGTCAATCGGCTCGCAAACGATCAAGGCCGATATCCTGAGGCATCTTGACGATCCAAGCCCCTCCGCCGTCATGATCGCCGCGCGCCACGGCGTGTCTGCCCGTTATGTGAATATGCTGGTCGAGACTGAGGACAGTAAGCATACGGTGTAGGCCGCACCT
>PMBZ01000204.1 GCA_003153975.1 Hyphomicrobiales bacterium | reverse complement strand
CACCTTCACCGGCGACGCCTCCTTCGAAAGCGCCACCTTCAAAAAGGATGTCTTCTGCCAAGAGGCGCGGTTCTCGTCACCCGCAAGCTTTGCACTCTGCAATTTCTGGCGGCACGCAACCTTCGCGGCTTCCCGCTTTGAGGCCGATGCGAGTTTCGAGGCGATCAGGGGAGAGCGCGGCTTCAACATGGCCGGCGCGGTCTTCGAGGTTGTGCCCGATTTCATCCAGGCGCATTTCGAGGAGGCGCCTCGGCTGGATAATTTGCAGGTTGGGCGGAAGCTTCCGCAGTTGAAGGAGCTTGATGAGGAGGAGCACGGGAAGCTTAACAAACCGCAGCGCTGGCACAGGCAGGCGCTGGAAAAGAGCCCGGCCTACCGGCGCGTGGCGGAGGCCGTTGCGAAAGACAGCAAGCTGCGCGACATCCCCGCGCGCTGGCGGGCGCTGAAACGGCTGGCGATCCAGGGGCACGACACCGAGCGCGAGTTGGAGTTTCACGCGCGCGAATTGCGCTCGCAGCGCTTCGCCGAGGACTGGCCGCTGCCGCTTGCGTTCTGGCGCGGCCGGGCATGGGCAGGGTTCTTCCGCTTCGTGTTCGGCTGCTTTTATGAGTGGTTCTCGGATTTCGGCCGCTCGCTGGCCCGGCCGCTCCTCGCTTCGTGGCTCGTGCTGATCGCTGCCGCAGCCTTCTTCCTCAGCCAGACGGAGGCGCTGCAACGCGGGCTTGCGCTGCAAGGGGCATCCTATGTCGGCGGCACGGTCCAGACGGCGCGGCACGCGGTTGCCAACCCGGTGCCCTGCTACGCTCCCCCGCCGCCGGTGGAAGTCTGGCGCGAGCGCTGGCCGTGGCTGCACCGCAATGTCACGCTGCCGCCGCCCGCGGCTCCCGGCGAAAGCCACATCGACGGCCTGATCGAGCCCTTCCGCGGCCAGACCGGCGCGCGCGCGGAGGCGCTGCATCTCGCCGTGCGCAACGCCTTCGTGGTGCTCGATGGCTCGGGCGAGGCCGCGCACCGCACCTTCGGCTGCCTCTACGGCGTGGAGCTTTACGGCGGCTCGACCCCGATGGCCATCGTGCCCAGCGCCGTCTCCACCGTCAGCGCGGCGCAGAAGCTTTTCTCCGCGCTGATGATTTTCCTGTTCGGCCTGGCGCTGCGCAACATGCTGAAGATGAAGTGATGCGCCGGCGCCGCAGTCGCACATGGTTTTCCAAAACTGCACAGGTGCTTTGCTTGACAGGAAATTAGTGCGCGGTTAACAATCGTTCTTGCTGGAATGTATTGGATTGAAGATTTCAGAAGCGGCGGCGTTTTGCGCCCGGCGTAAAACGTTTATCTATCGTAAAGAGTATAAAAGCATGTCCGCGCGTAAGCTTGCAAGCTATGCCAAGATATTCTACGCATGGCAAATCCGGAAATCGCTCGCCCCTTCCTATATGCCCGAGGATATTTCGGTGGAGGCGACGAACGCCTGCAATTTCCGCTGCGCTTTTTGCCCGCAATCCGATCCCAGGCATCATGAGCTGGTTCCGAGAATAACCCTGGAGCCGGAGCGCGCCGCCGCGATTTTCAAGCGGCTGCGGGAGGGCGGCGTTACGACGCCCACGCTGCATTGGACGCTCGACGGCGAGCCGTTCATGAACAAGAAGTTCGCGGCTCTTTGCGGCATAGCCATCGGCCACGGCTTCACCAATATGATCTTCGCGACGAACGGGATGCTTCTTTCGGAGCAGAGGCTGCGCGAACTTCCGGTTTCGCCGCAAACCAAGTACACCTTCACCATCGACTATTGCGCCGACGCTGAATATTTCGAGGAAGTGAGGGGCAAGAAAGGCTCCTGGCAGGTCATCCAGGACAATATACGGGCATCGCTCGGCAATAATTCGCAACAGCATCTCCACTTCCAATTGAGCGACATCACCGCTTATAAAACGCACGACGCGGAAGTTAGGCGGACCCAATTCGAGAAGCTGAACGGGCTTTTCGCAGGCGCCGGCGGACGCATAAACTTCCGGGCCAAGACCTTCCACAATTCCACCGGCCTGACCACGGTGCCCGCAAGCAACGCGCGGAAAGACCGCTATTACACCTGCCCCTATCCCTGGACCTCGCTCGTCGTCGCCTCCGATGGGCGTGTGGTGGCCTGCTGCCGCGATTTGCGGCGCCAGACCGTGCTCGGCAACCTTCTGGACGAGCCGCTGGAAGCGATCTGGCGCGGGGCGGCGGCCCAGGAGCTGCGGCGGAACCTCGCACTGCGCACGCCCTGGAAGTCCAAGGCTTGCGACGGCTGCGACATGCCCTACGATGCCTCGAAATTCTCCCTCAGGAACCTGATAAGAACGGCGCGCGGACGGCTTCAGATTTTCGCGCCCGGCACGGCGGGGGCCACGGGCTTCGCCGCTCACCGCGGCGAGACTTCTGGCGTTCCCTCTCCCACAGGGAGAGGGACAGGGTGAGGGGTTGTACGCCTCGATCCTGGCGGAAACCGTCATCCAGCTGCTCTTGTGTTAGCGCCTACCGCCGGCCGTTGCGGCGGCGCTCCCTTCGCGAGAGCGGCGGCTCATAATCGTACACCACGCGGGGCTGAGTGAAGCGCCTGGCGAGGAGCCCCGCAACGAGCCCGCCCGCCGCCGCCACGGCAGCCACGGGCAGCGGGCCGTAACGCCGCACGGCGTTTTCGATCTCGCGGCCCACATCCTCGACCGTTGGGCCATGGGCTTCCCCGGCCTCTCCGGGCTCGCGCGCGGCGGACGCCTCAGCGCTCCGGGGGCTTTCCCTTGTAGTTCCATAGGCGATAAGCGCGATAAGCAAGGCCGCGCAGCAAAAGATCCCGGCCATGATAAGCGCAGCCAGGACCGGGTCCTTCGTCCAGGCGCTCAGCGCCCAATAGGAGGCCAAGGCCGCGAAGCCAGCCGCCCAGAACAGCGACACCGCCGCCAGCCCCAGGATCAGATACCGGGCCGTCAAGTTCCTCGCGTAATCGCCCAGGCGCCGGCCCGCTTGTCCGGCGGCTAAAAGCCTGAGTGCCATTCCCCACATGGGCGTTACCTCTTCAACGGGTGAGGAGCGCCCCGATCAGGAAGCCCACGCCCGCCGCGATCAGCGTCGCCTGCACGGGCTTCTCGCGGATTTGCTTTTCGATGTCGCCCATGTTCTGGCGCACGGTTTCCTTCATGTCCGCGAAGGAATCCTGCGCTTTCGAGCCCAGTTTTCCGCTCAGTTCCCTGACCTGGCGGCGCAGTTCCTCGATCTCGGCCTCTCTTGGGTCTTCAGCCATAACGGTCTTCCTTTGCGCTTTGGAACCGGGCGGCCGGCGCGAGCGTGCCCCGAAGCCGGTCTTTGTACATAAGTTGTGCCGCGCCCGCCCGCGTCAAGCCCGTTTCGCGCCGGCCCCGGCATGGACCGTCCGGCCCCGGCCCGGCCGGCCATCCCCGTATGCGAAACCGCAGGCGTTTGCCGCTTTACATCGAGGCAGGTTATCCCCAAAAGGCGGCATGGGATTGCGAAGGGCGGCACCGCGCCGGCCCTCGCGTCCCCGGCGGAGCCTCGCGCTTCCGCCATTTCCATCGCTCCAGCCCATATGAAGGGTCGTCCATGGACATAAGCGGAGATATGCTGTGGCTCGCGGCCGCCCTGCTTGCAAGCGGCGCCATCGCCGGCATGCTCGCCGGCCTGTTCGGCATCGGCGGGGGCGGCATCCTCGTGCCGATCCTCTACGAGCTGTTCCGCGGCGCCGGCATACGCGAGACGGTCTGCATGCAGCTGGCGGTCGGCACGTCGCTCGCCATCATCATCCCAACCGCGTACCGCTCTTTCCGCGCCCATTACTTGCGCGGCGCGGTGGACATGCACGTTGTCCGCACGCTGGGACCGGCAGTCGCGGCGGGCGTCGTGGCGGGCATCGCCGTGGCTCAGTTCGCCAGCGGCGGCGCGATGAAGGCGATGTTTGCCGCCTCTTCGCTCGCGATGGCGGCGAAGCTGCTTGCCGGGCGCGACCGCTGGCTGCTCGGCACCGAGCTGCCCGGCAACCCCATCGATGCGCTGGTGGGGCTTGCCATCGGCGCGATCTCGACGCTCATCGGCATCGGCGGCGGGGTCTACGTCAGCGCCTACATGACGCTCTACCGCCGGCCCATTCACCAAGCCGTGGCAACCTCCTCGGCGTTCGGACCGATAATCGCCATTCCAGCCGTGGCCGGCTATATCTGGGCCGGCCGGGCAGCGGAAGGGCTACCGCCCGGCAGTCTCGGCTATGTAAGCCTGCTGGGGGCAGCACTGGTGGCGCCAGTGAGCGTGCTCGCCGCCCCCATCGGCGTACGCATCGCCCACGGCATTTCCCGCCGCAAACTGGAGGTGGCATTTGCCCTGACATTGACCGCTTTCGGCGGCCGCCTCATCTATACCCTGCTGGGCCACTGAGCGTTTCCGCCGCCCTGCCGTTTTCCAAGCCCAGGGTCGGGGCGGCGTTCAACCCAGCCGGCACCCTTAGCGGCGCGGCGCTCGCGGTACGGGCTTAATGCCAGCTCAGGGTAATGCCGATGTCCCCCGGCATCCCCCCTGGGAATTCGAGGATCTGATACCGGATCTTGTAGCCCTTCTCGCGCAGATGATCGTTCCAAAGGTTATAAATCTCCTTTGGAATACCCGTCAGCGTGGTCTCCCATCCCGGCTCGGCCTGATTGATCGCGCGTCCGTGATCGGTGCACAGGGCGTTGGGAAAGCGATGGACCTGAACTTCCAGCAGGCCATTGTCCGTAGCCCGCTTTATCACCGACGCCGCCAGCTTGACTTTTTCTTCCTCGTTCAGCCCGGAAGGCTGGCTCAGCTTGGCGATGAGGGCATCCTTCTCGGCCTGCTCGGCCGCCCTTTGCCGGCCGTGAGCGGCAGCCTTCTCCGCCTCGGCTTCCGCAACCCGTATCAAGACATCGGATGCCTTGGGCAGGATATCTTCGATGTCCGCTGTCATAAAGAACTCTCCTTTTTCGCTCCCGGCTCCGCTCCGTGCGTAAGGAACGGTGATGCCGCACCCCACGGTAGCGCCTCGATAGCCATCGATGTTGGCAGCATATATTTATTTACTATACAATAGGTTACCAACTCAGCCGTGTGAGAGAAGCGCCGATGCGGAGAATCGCGCGGCTTGTAATATTTTAATTGTCTTGAATACGGTTTGGTGTGGCGGAGCGGATACTATCCGGCATTGCCCGGTCCAATGAGAGGAGAACGCCGTCATGGGAACTGAAGGTCTGATTATTCTATTATTAGTTGGCGCCATAGCCGGCTGGCTCGCGGGGCTTATTGTCAGAGGGGGCGGGCTAGGCCTGATCGCAAACATCGTCGTCGGCATCGCCGGCGCCCTGATCGGCAGCTTACTGTTCCCGCGGCTTGGTATTTTTATTGGCGGCGGCATCGTCCCTGCCATCGTCAATGCCACTGCCGGCGCCGTCATCCTGTTGGTCATCATCGGCTTGGTGAGAAGGTAGAACGCCAAGCTGGCGAGGCCGCTTTCGTTAGCGGCCTCTTTCGTCACGCCGGACCAAAACAGCAACACCGCTTGCGCTTCGCTGGCCGTGCGGGTTTTCGCGCTCCCGCATGACGGCGTGCGAAGGACAGGCACCTGAAAACCGGCGCCGTTCCGGACATCGCAAGCCCGGCGGGGGTCTCTTCGATGGCGTGGAAGCATCTAAACCGGCTAAGGCGCTACACCCAATCGTCGCTTTGGGTCGTACCCTTCATCGCCATCCCATTCGAGCTGGCGGCCACCCGGCTTTTGCATCTCCTCGACACTTGGCTCGGATGGCCTTTTCTGGGCATCGCCATCCAAGGTGCGCAAGCAACCCTCCAGGCGATCGTGACGGCAACGCTATCTTTCGTCGTCTTCACTTTCGGTTCCCTTCTCGTTGCCATTCAAGTTGCCAGCGCCCAGATGACCCCAAGAATTATAGCCACGACATTGTTACGCGACAACGTCGTTAAATATACCGTAGGTTTGTTTATATTTACGCTCTTGTTCGCACTGAGCGCGCAGAACCGCCTGACGGATGAGGTGCATCAACTGATCCTGTTTGCCGCGGCTTTTCTTGGGCTCGCCTGCTTCGCTGCATTTTTCTACCTGATCGATTACGCCTCGCGCCTATTGCGTCCTGTAAGTATTCTAACAAAAGTCGGGGACCAAGGGCTCGCAGTCATCGAGAGCGTCTACCCCGATATGAGTTCCGGTCCCCAGGATTCCCGCGACCAGCACCCTGCACTAGGCTCGCCCAGCCGCGTTGTTCCACACGCGGGGAGATCGGGAAGCATTTTGGCCGTCGATCTCAAAACGCTTGCCGGCGAGGCCGGGAGGGTGGGCGGCATCGTCGAATTCATTCCTCAGGTGGGCGATTTCATCGCGCAGGACGAACCTCTCTTCAATTTGTACGGCGGCGCCGCCGCTCTCGACGATGACACTTTGCGCGCAACGGTCATGTGCGGTTCCGAGCGTACGATGGAGCAAGACCCCGCATTTGCATTTCGCATCGTTGCCGACATCGCACTCCGGGCGCTCTCGCCCGCGATCAACGATCCGACAACCGCCGTCCTTGCCATCGACCAGCTTCATCTCATGCTGAGAACGGTTGGCCAACGGCAGTTGCGCACTGAAGAGATTCTTGGCCCTTGTGGACAGTTGCGCGTGTTGTTCCGGACGCCCAATTGGGAAGACTTCGTGCATCTCTCCTTTGCCGAGATCCGCGCCTGCGGTTCGAACAATATGCAGATCGTGCGGCGTCTGCGGGCCATGATCGAAAACCTTATCCTGACGTTGCCGGCCTACCGGCACCCGGTATTGCATCAGGAACTGGGTTTGCTCGATCGTGAAATTAAGAAGCACTTCGGCTGTCCCGAGGAATTGCGGCTTGCCCGCACAGCCGATTCTCAGGGGCTGGGTGGTCACTCGGGTAAATCGAGACCCGAACGGCAGGCTTGAGCCCCAGATCGTCCTACTCCCCGCCCGCCGATGAAGCGGTTTCCTCCGGGGGCCAGAGATTATCGACCAGAATATATGTGCTCATAACGAAGACCCAGGCGGGCAAAATAAAGATGCTCCAAGCGATAAGGTGGCCTGCGAGCAGGACGGTCGCCGCCAAACCGAAACCGAGGAAGGCAACCCAGCGCGGCGCGAGACCAGTATACAGCGTGACCATGGATGTCGAGAACATGAACACGGCGGCCATCTTGATGGCGTAGACGTTGGTAAGGCCGTAGGCCATGGCGCGGGCAACCCGGTAAGCCGCTGAATTGACCAGGAGATTTGGCTCCGTCGCAAAAACGAAGATGATCGCGGCGATTATGGCCGCGGACGTAAAGAGCATGGCGAGGAACAAAATCCCGCTGCCGAAAAACACCGTCGAGAAGAACCTGTCCTCTCTCTGGCCAAGCCGGTCGCGCAGAACGCCGATGAACCAGAGGAAGGCGACGCCGTCGAATGGCACGAGGTTCATGGCGAGCGCCACGGTTTTCGAGTCCGTGGCAAGCCAAGCCCCAGGTTCGAGCGGGTCCGACGGCACCGAAAGCCGCAGCAAACAGATAATCGTGGCAAGGAGGATGGAGAAAACAATCCCGGCGATGGCAGCCGCCCTCGGCGTCCGGAGGCTCGTCCGGGTGAGCATGCCGTTGCCCGGTTTCATGGGATGCCCTTTCTTCGCGGCGGCCAGCATCGGGTGTTGCTTCCTGGGTTCTGCCGGGCAAGTTTAGTTCACGGAACTCTACCCAAGGTTGCGTCCCCGTTGCCCATGAGGTATGCGACTGACTGCGGGGAACGGGAGGAGCGGAGAACATGGAACGGTCTGAGGGAAAAAAGCTGAAAAAGAAGGATTACGACAAGAAGCTGCGCCACCTGCAGGTCGAGCTTTGTCATCTCCAGGAATGGGTGAAATCCGCCGGAGCCCGCATCATCGTCGTATTCGAGGGCCGCGATGCCGCCGGCAAAGGCGGAACCATCAGGGCGATGACGGAACGGGTGAGCCCGCGCGTGTTCCGCGTCGTAGCGCTCCCGGCGCCATCGGACCGTGAAAAAACGCAGCTATTCATGCAACGCTATCTGCAACACTTCCCCGCGGCTGGCGAGATCGTCATCTTCGATCGCAGCTGGTACAACCGCGCCGGAGTAGATCACGTCATGGGCTTCTGCACGCCCGGGGAGCACCAGCGCTTTTTGCAGCTGTGCCCGCAGATCGAAAAATACCTCACCGAAGGCGGCATCCAGCTCATCAAGTTCTGGCTGGAGGTGGGGCAGGAGGAGCAGGAGCGCCGCTTCCTCGCCCGGATCAACGATCCATTGCGCCAGTGGAAACTCAGCCCCATGGACCTCGAGTCGTACCGCCGCTGGTACGGTTATTCCAAGGCACGCGATCTCATGCTTGAGGCAACGGACACCGCTCATGCGCCCTGGCATATCGTTCCATCGGACGACAAGCGCCGCGCGCGGCTGAATTGCATCGCGCATATCCTGAGCCTCATCCCTTACGAGAAAGTGCCGCCGGCAAAGGTCGAACTGCCGAAACGATTGAGCAAGGGGAAATACGACGATCAGGCCTCCCTGGCCGGGCGGAAGCTGGTTCCTCAGAAATATTAGTTTCAGGGCTTCTGCGCCGCCCGGAAGCGCCCTGAAATCTGGTACATCGCCTATTTCAGCGCTGGGCTCAAAGCAGCCTATATCGCGCGAAGCCCTTGCCCCGTTCCATACGCGGCCCCGTACAGCCGCGGCGTCGCTCCCATGCAGGCGCATAGGCGCCAACATAGCACTCGATAGTGCCTTGAACGGAGGGAATCTCCCCTCACCCTGTCCCTCTCCCCATGGGAGAGGGAACGTTGTTGCATCCGCAGCGGCTATTCATGCATCCCTTCTCCCTTGGGGAAAAGGGATGCATGAGGGGAGCGAGCTTCGAGAATGCCAGAACCTGGCATCTGGCCGCGCTTAAGTTAGTGCACATTTGCGCAAGCGGAAACGGCTCCTTGCTACGATCCGGCTGGCTTCACCTCCTGGATCGCCACGAAACCCTCGAACTGCGGGCCGCCGATGTAGAGCGGCTTGCCCCCGCCCGCGGACTTATGCGCGGCGCGGAAGCTTTCGGAGCGCGTCCAGTTGTCGAAATCCTCCGCGGCCGCCCACATCGTGTGCGAAACATAAAGCGTGTGCTCCTCGGTCTGCGGACCTCTGAGCAGGTGAAACGCCACAAAGCCGGGCTCCCGGTCGATGAAGACCTCGCGGTTGAGCCAGGCCTCCTCGAACTCCGGCTCCGATCCGTGCTTCACCCGGAAGCGGTTCATTGCGATGAACATGCGTTTCTCCTTTTTGGCGGATGGCGCCCCTGCGCCCCCTCCGCTCATATTTGGGAGCTTCACGCGCCAAAAACACGCCTCCCCTGCCTGCGGACTTGGTTAAGCCTCAACTTGGGTTGGGCTTTCCCTTTGGGGAAACCGTGCTATTAAGGGAGCATGGGCGGCCGGGCGCGGATTTTGAGCGCCGGCGCAAACGCATCGGCACCGGGCGCGGGCATGGTTCGCGCGGCGCCGGCAGCCCCTCAAGCTTATGATTCAGGGCTGCCCCCATGTGCCTTGCCATTCCTGTCCAAGTCGTCTCCGTCGACGCGGCCGCCGAGACCGCCATCGTAGCGCTCGGCCCGATCAAGAAGGAGGTGTCCATTGCCCTCCTCGACAGCGTCGAGCCCGGCGAGTTCGTGCTGGTGCACGTTGGCTTCGCGCTCCACAAGGTGTCGGCCGAGGAAGCCGGGCGCACGCTGGACATGATCCGCGAGGCGGGCGAGGCCGCCGGGCTTGAGGACTTCGCGGGCGAGGCCGCGCAATGAAATATGTCGACGAGTTTCGCGACCGCGAGCTGGCCCTGGGGCTGGCTGCCGCGATCGGGCGCGAGGCGGACACGTCGCGGCACTACAACATCATGGAGTTTTGCGGCGGGCACACGCATGCGATCTTCCGCTATGGCGTGCAGGAGCTGATGCCGGAGAACGTGAACTTCGTGCACGGCCCCGGCTGTCCCGTCTGCGTTCTGCCCATAGGCCGCGTCGACAACGCACTGGAACTGGCGGAGCAGCACGGCGTGATCCTGTGCAGCTATGGCGACATGCTGCGCGTGCCCGCCTCCAGCCGCCGCAGCCTGCTCAAGGCCAAGGCCGAAGGCGCCGATGTGCGCATGGTCTATTCCGTTGAAGACGCGCTCAACGTCGCCCGGCAAAATCCGGGGCGCGAGGTGGTGTTCTTCGCCATCGGCTTCGANNCTGACGCCCGCCGCGATCCACCACATTCTCGAAAGCCCGGAAATCCGCGATCTCGGCACTGTCTCCATCGACGCGTTCCTGGGGCCGTCGCATGTCAGCGCCATCATCGGCAGCCAGCCCTACGAGNNAACCAGTATGTCCGCGTGGTGACGCGCGAAGGCAATGTCAAGGCGCAAGCGCTCGTGGCCGATATCTTCGAGCTTCGGTATTCCTTCGAGTGGCGCGGGCTCGGGCTCGTCCCCTACAGCGCGCTGCGCATCAAGGACGCCTACTCGGACTTCGACGCAGAGCGCCGCTTCAACATCGTGACCAAGCCTTCGCGCGACGC
>PMBZ01000101.1 GCA_003153975.1 Hyphomicrobiales bacterium | reverse complement strand
GGTGGAATTCACGCCGCTGGTAACAGTCATCCGAGAGTTGGCGTGGCCTGTTGTGGCGTTGGCTCTGGCTCCGTTCGTAATTTGGCGATTGGGGGACATTGCGCGGCTTCATGAAGTCATTAAAAAGGGCGACGAGTTCGTCAAAAACATAGAAAACATCATAAATGCCGCGCGCGCCGCTGAAAAAGCCGGCGAGAGCATTAAAAACGTTAGTGATGAAATTCGTAAAACGACAGGTAGCGTCGAGCTATTGAAAAAGCAAACACAGGACTTGAGCACGCTCCTACAGGAACAAGCAATTCAGAAAATTTACGAGTCTGCTGATACGCCTCCACGAAAAGAGGTCGAGGCGATACAATCAGAAAAAGAGTTCCAACCAGAACACGACATGTCTTCTGAGGATCTTTACAAGGGAATGCAAAGCGCCTGGGACGAGTTGAACGACGTCGTTAAGGCGAAGTTGCAAAGTATTGACAAAAAATTTGATGCCCGGAGCCTCAGAATTGCAGTGGCTCCTCTGACAGATGGTCGCTGCTCAGTTCCGCTTGCTAAGACCGACGTGGAGTTCCTCAGCAACCTTCAGAGCCAGTATAGTCGATTTAGAAGCCTCAAAGCGACAACGGAGGAGTGGCTAACGCCCGAAATCTATAGCGACTTCAAAGCGAGAGTAGCCGTGGCGAAGAAGCTCATAGATCAAACCGCTTAGAAACAAGTTGCTGCGCGGCGCCGATGCCGAAGCTTTCGACGCCGTGCACGCTACCGGCCAGCCTGCCGGGATAGCCGGGCAGCAGCGCCGCACGGAGCAACACTCCGCAGGCACGGCGTTGTCGCGAGTGCCGGCACCATGTCCGGCATCGCGGTTCCCGGTATTATTCCTGCCCCGCAAGCTTGAACGACTTCACGAACTCCTCCACGTCCGCGGGCTTGCCGGCAGGTTTCATAGCCAGGCCCGCGATCATAACGGACGAGCGCGGGCTGGTCATGACGGCAACGCCGCGCCCCGCCGTTTTCTCGCCCTCGAAGCTGAACTCGACGCGCTCGACCGAGGTACCGTTCGTCAGCTTGACCACGCTGCGTTTCCGCTCGGTCATCTGCGCAGGAAGGCTGGTGACGAAGCTTTGCACGTCGGCCGCCAGTTCCTTGTCGACATCCATGTTCTCGGTGTACTCGGTATAGCCCGCAAGAAAGGCCGCATCGTCGCGATTGACCGAATAAACGGTCGACTTGACCTGCGGCGACAGCGCGACCTCCTTTTCCTGCGGCTTGGCGGGAAAAACGACGGTGTAGCCGCCCTTGGCGGGCGTGAACGGGGCCTCGGCGCTGAGTGCACCGGGGGCCAGCAGAACTGCTGCCGCCAACGTCAAGCTGGCAAATCGGCGATTGAACATGGTACGCGTCTCCTCCTTGGTTATGAGCGTGTTAATAAATCGGCATCGTGGACACCGCCGAAGAGTTCGCGGGGCCGGCGCTGCGAACTCGAATTCCGGACGTTCCGGACACTACCGCCAATTGCACCACACGCTTATATGGGCTTTCTGCCGCCGATTGCCGCTCCGCTTTAGCCTATGCCTAACGGTCCGGGCTCGAAATTGCTCCGGTCGCCGGCGGCCGGGCCGGAGCCGGCGGCGCGCTGAAGTGCCAGGCGCAGCATCTGTTCGGCCTCCTTGAGGGAGGCGGCACCCCTTGCCGCGGGCATCGCGATATCGGCCGCGATGGTGGCGGGGGACGTGCTGTAGATCAAAACGCGCGTTGCCAGCCCCGCCGCCTCGGCCAGATCGTGGGTCACGAACAGCGTGGTGACGCGCTCCGCCTTCCAGAGTGCCGCGAACAGGCCACGCAGTTCGGAAGCGGACTTCTCGTCGAGCGAGACGAACGGCTCGTCCATCAAGAGGATCGTGGGGCCGAAAGCGAAGGCGCGGGCGATGGCCGCGCGCCGCTGCATGCCGGCCGAGGCTTGGCCAGGGTAGAGATCGTGGCAGCCGTTGAGCCCAACCCGGTCGAGCCAGCCGGCCGCCGCGCTCCTGGCATCGGGCCTGCCCTTCAAAGGCAGGGCCACGTTCTCGATCAGAGTCCGCCACGGCAGGAGGCGCGGCTCCTGGAACACATAGGAAAGCCTGTGCGCATCCCTGCCGGTGAGCCGCACCTCGCCCTCGAAAGCGCTGTCGAGCCCCGCGATAATGTTCAGCGTCGTGGTCTTGCCGGCGCCCGATGGCCCCAGCACGCAGACCAGCTCGCCCTCGCGCACCTCGAATTCGAGGCCCGCGATGGCAAGCCGCCCGGCCGCGCCGCTGCCGTAGACCTTGCGGCGGATATCGATGGAAAGCGCGCTCATGGCCGCCACCTGTTCGCGGCACTCTGCCAGGGGCGCAGCAGCATGGCCTCGATGACGAAGATCACCACAATGAAGCTCAGCGCATAGGCGAGGATGTTAGCCACATCGAAGGACTGGAAGTACATGTTCAGCTTGAAGCCGACGCCGCTCGAAAGCCCAAGCAGTTCCACGATAAGCACGATCTTCCAGACGATAGCGAGCCCGGAGCGCGCCGCGACGGCGAAGTAGGGAGCAAGCTGCGGAAGGTGCACATGGCGCAGCCGCGTCCACCAATCGAAGCGGTAGAGCGTTGCCATTTCGTCGTAGCCGGGCGGCATGGCCTGCGTTCCCTCGCGCAGGATCACCGCGACATTCGGGATTTTGTTGAGCGCGACCGCCGTCACCGCCGCGGCTTCGTTCTGCCCGAGCCACACGAAACACAGGATGATGACGATCAGCGCCGGCAGGTTGAGGAACAGGATCAGCCAGCTATCGAAGAACAGGTCGAGCTTGCCGAAGCGGCCCAGCACGATGCCGATGGGCGAGCCGATGGCGAAGGCCACCACGAAGCTCGCGGCGACGCGCGCCAGCGTGATGGCGGTGTGGTACGGAAGCTCGCCCGACCCGATGCCGGCGCCGATTGCGGCGCCCACGGCAACGGGGCCTGGGAAATGCCGCGACTGCGCCAGCCATGCCGCCATGGCCCATAACGCGACGAGCGCAACGAGTGAAACCGCCCCAACGATCAGCCGGCCGCCCTTCCCGCCGGCGCGGGCCGGCCCCGCCCGGCCTCGAAGCAGGGGCGGCTCTTCCTCGCGTGAAATCTCCCTAGAGAACAATGCCATCCCAGAACGCCTTTGCATCGAACGTAACACCTGGGCCGGTCACGTCCTCGCCGCCGGTCTGCCGCACGATCTCAAACAATTTGCGCGCGTCCTCGCGGCTGGCCTCGCTCCAGCCATGCGGCACGCCTTCGCGGTAGCGGCTGCGCAGCAGGCGGAATTCCTGGTCGCTGCCGGCCTTCATCAGCGGCCTGATGCGGTCCCATTCCTCGTCGGAGCCGAGCAGGATGTGCTGCGCCTTCCGCACCGCCTTGGCAAAGCCCTGCATAAGGGCTGGCTCGTCCCTGGCCAGGCTCGCCGGGAACACGAAGCCCACCAGCGGCAGGTCCGGCCCGATGCCGAAAGAGCGCATGATATCGGAAACGGCGATCAGCCGCCGCCAGCCCTTGGCTTCGAGCCTTGCCGCGAAGGGCCAGAAGTTCAAAAGCGCGGCCAGCCGGCCCGCCGCCGCCTGCTCGTTCAGGAGGGGGGGCGCGCCAAAGACGGGCTTCGCCGTGGATGCGAGATCGCCCGCGCCGTGCTTGATGCCGTAGGCGCGCAGCAAGATCCAACTCTTGTCGATGGGGCCGCCCGCGACGCCGATTTCCTTATCCTTCAGTTCGGCGATGTCCTTGATCGGGCTCGCTTCGGGCACGATCACCCCGCCCAGCGACGCGGTGAACGGCATGAACAGGTAGTCGCCGCCGAGGCTCCGCTGCCGCATCACCCAGAACCAGTCGGTAATCGCGATGTCGGCCTGCTGCCCCAGGAGCGCGATATCCGCCGCGCCATTGGACGCCAGGAGCCGCTGCGAAAGGGTGAAGCCCTCGGCCGTGTCGAGCTTGTTAGCCGCGATCACGTCGAAGAGCCACTGGCCCGTGCCGAATTGCACCGCGCCCGCTGTAAGCGCGGTCTTGCGCTCCGCCCTGGCTCCGAGCGGCGCGGCGCAGGCAAGCGCACATGCCGCCGCAAGAACCTCACGCCGCGAAATTTGCACGCCCACGATCGCCCCCTCCGGAAAACGCCATTGCCGGGAAGGGCTTTAAGACGCGGCCGGCCGGGCTCGCGAACAGACTGCTTAAGGCCAACGCCTCGCTCCCCTTGTTATCGTGATTGCGCTTCCACCCTTATATAGGGCGAAGATAGGAAACTTCCCGGCATCCTGCCATCAGCTTTATTGCCTATCTGGTTGCCGCCGGGCCTGACCGCAAGCAGCACGGTAATTCGATAAATCTCCTGCTAACCATTGCCGCAGATTTCGGTTTGCGGCCAATTCAAATTAAATCGTTTTTAAGCTCACGCAGCTAATGTGCTGGCAAGCGCCGCTCTTGGGCGCAGAGCTTTTCGCCGGTTACGTTGGAGGTATGTTATGCGTTCGAAGCTTCAACAGTTTGTGTACGATGAGAGAGGCACCGCGGCCGTTGAAGTGGGCCTGATCGCCGCGGGCATCTGCGTGGCACTGATCACCCTCGCCGGCCAGACGAATGGCGACGTTAAGCTGGTGTTCGAGCGCCTCGCCGATTTCCTCCGTTCGCTGAACCTGCATTCGATGACTTAAGGCTTGGCTCTCCCAGTGTGGCGTCTCGCAATTGCCTACCCCCTTTGTGGCCGGCCTCGCGAAGGCAATTGCGAGACATCGAACCACACTAGCGCTTCGATTCTGCCAGTGTCCCTTATGTCTCCGCCATTTCAATTCCGGAATGCAACAAGCGGGCATAAGCGGCATGGCAGAGCGATTGTTGGAAAAGGCAGGCGGGGTCAAGGGCTTGCCGCCGGAGGCGGTGGGAGCATAGCGAGCACCCTTGAGGCCGCCTGCCTTTTCCAACATCCTGAGCCGGGCTGTGTATGCCCGCTTGTTGCATTCCGGAATTGAAACGGCGCCGTAGAACTTGAGCCAATCAATTGGCAAACCCGCCTGATCAATGAAGCTACCAGGTACCTGATAGTGACTGGAGTCGTTGGCCCAGTAAGTACTCGTTCCCCTATTGGGCCCCATATTGTTACCAAACCTTATGGTGCAGGCAAAATCCACTTTACCCGAGTTCGGCCTTAAGCCCGCGTCCAAGATTATTGAACTAATGCAGACAAAGGACCTGAAACCGGAAACTTGATCGCTGTGTAAGCATACGGTGTAGGCCGCACC